>NZ_JBHWIJ010000051.1:35896-37217 GCF_042732255.1 Kitasatospora sp. NPDC059803
GTTCAGGGGGCCGCCGCTGCCGCCCATCCGTCCGCCGACCTGCGGAGGCGGCCTCCAGCGCCTACGGTGAGTGCTCATCAGCAGCAGCCGGACGGAGGACCCCAGGTGGTCGAGGAGCAGCGGACCGCGAAGCCGGAACGACTCGCGAGGAAGCCGTACGAGCGGGAACTGCTGCGGCTCCAGCAGGAACTGGTGAAGCTGCAGGAGTGGGTGCGGGTCGAGGGCGCCCGGCTGGTGGTGGTCTTCGAGGGGCGCGACGCCGCCGGCAAGGGCGGCGCGATCAAGCGGGTGACGGAGTACCTGAACCCGCGCATCGCCCGGGTCGCGGCGCTGCCGACCCCGACCGAGCGGCAGAAGACCCAGTGGTACTTCCAGCGGTACGTCGAGCAGCTGCCGGCCGCCGGGGAGATCGTGCTGTTCGACCGCAGCTGGTACAACCGGGCCGGTGTCGAGCGGGTCATGGGCTTCTGCACGGACGAGCAGTACTGGCAGTTCCTGCACCAGTGCCCGACCTTCGAGCGGATGTTGATCGAGTCGGGCATCCTGCTGCGCAAGTACTGGTTCTCGGTGAGCGACACCGAGCAGGAACGGCGCTTCCGGGACCGGCTGGAGGATCCGATGAAGCGCTGGAAGCTCTCCCCGATGGACGTCGAGTCGATCACCCGGTGGGAGGACTACTCGCGGGCCAAGGACGAGATGTTCGTCTACACCGACACCCCGGACTCGCCCTGGCACGTGGTGGAGAGCGACGACAAGCGGCGGGCCCGGATCAACATGATCGCCCACCTGCTCTCCACCGTGCCGTACCGCGAGATCACCGCCCCGCAGATCGACCTGCCGCCCCGCCCGGCCCCGCGCGGCTACCAGCGGCCCCCGCGCGACCTGCAGAAGTACGTCCCGGACCACGCGGCCCGCCTCGATCGGCGGGACAGGGCGTAGGCGCGATGGGGCCGGCTGCTCCGGCGGGTGTGTCGGCGGCCTCGCATAGGCTTCCGGTGTGGACGAACCGGACCTCTTCACCGCCGCCGCCGAGGAACGCCAGAGCAGGGAGCCCGGCCGGGCGCCGCTGGCCGTACGGATGCGCCCGCGCACCCTGGACGAGGTGGCCGGGCAGCGGCAGCTGCTGAAGCCCGGGTCGCCGCTGCGGCGGCTGGTCTCGGGCTCGCGCGGGCCGGCGGCGACCAGCTCGGTGATCCTCTGGGGCCCGCCCGGCACCGGCAAGACCACCCTGGCGCACGTGATCAGCCAGGCCGTGGAAGGCCGCTTCGTCGAGCTGTCCGCGATCACCGCCGGGGTCAAGGAGGTCCGGGCGGTGATCGAC
>NZ_JBHWIJ010000052.1:0-12965 GCF_042732255.1 Kitasatospora sp. NPDC059803
GAGCGAAACCCGGTCGCCGGCGGGCCCGGCCGGCCGGCAGACTGCCGCGCACGGTTGATCTCACCTGGAGGACGACATGCGTCCGGCCCATCCGACCCCTCCGCCCCGCCCGACCCGTCCGGCCCTGGACAGTCTGCAAGGGCTCGCCCTCGGCGACGCCTTCGGCGACCGCTGGTTCTCGGCCCCGCTCGACGAGGCGCCCGCCGCGCTGGCCGCCCGCCGGCTCCGCCCGGCGCCCTGGCACTGGACCGACGACACCGCGATGGCGCTGGTCCTCGTCCGCCACCTGGCCTCCAGGGGCGAGGTCCGGCAGGATGCGCTGGCCGGCGAGTTCGCCGAGGAGTACGCCCGTGAGTACGGGCGCAAGTACGGCCCGTCGATGCACCGGGTGCTACGTGAGATCGGCGCCGGCGGGGACTGGCGCGCCATCACCTCGCGCCAGTTCGAGGGTCAGGGCTCGTACGGGAACGGCGCCGCGATGCGGGTCGCCCCACTGGGCGCCTGGTTCGCGGACGACCTGGACTCCGTCGCCCGGCAGGCCGAGCTCCAGGCGCTCGCCACGCACTTCCACCCGGAGGCGGTCGCGGGCGCGGTGGCGGTCGCCCTCGCCACGGCACTCGCCGTCCGCAGCCGGGGCCAAACCCCGCCCGGCCGTGCCGAGTTGCTGACCGAGGTGGCCGGTCGCCTGCCCGACAGCGAAGTGCGCTCCGGTCTGCGGATCGCCGCCCGGCTGCCCGGACACACGAGCGTCCGACAGGCCGCCAACGTGCTCGGCTCCGGGTTCATGATCTCCGCCCCGGACACCGTCCCGTTCGCCCTCTGGTCCGCCGCCGGGCACCTGGACTCACTGCCCGAGGTGATCTGGCACGCCCTGGAGGGCTGGGGCGACATGGACACCACCTGCGCGATCGCCGCCGGGGTGGTCGCCGCCCGCACCGGCCTCGCCGAGGTGCCGACCGCTTGGCTGGCCGCCCGCGAGGACCTGCCGGAGTGGGCCACGGAGGCGTCGGCACCGACGCGCTGAGCCGAGCCGGCCGCCCCGTGGGCCTGGCCCGCGGGGGAGCGCGACACCGTGTCCGCGTCGGCGCGGGGCCGGTTCCCGGCGCCCGGGCTAGCGTCGGGAACTGCCGAACACCAGCCGGTAGATGATCAGCAGCACCAGGGCGCCGCCGATCGCCGACACCCAGGTCGCCATGTCGAAGAAGTGCGCCGTCACCGACCTGTGCAGGAAGTGCGAGGCGATCCAACCGCCGACGAAGGAGCCGGCGATACCGATCAGGGTTGTCACGATCATGCCGCCCGGGTCCTTTCCCGGCAGCAACAGCTTGGCCAGTGCCCCCGCCAGCAGGCCAAGCACGATCCACGCGACGATGCTCATCTGTCCCTCCCGTCCACGGCGCGACGGCCCCGTTCCGCCGCTCTGCCAGGAAGGACGCCGCCCACCACCGCCCGGTTCCGGCGCCGCGGGAGCACCACCCCGAACCGGCCACCCCGAACCGGCCACCCCGAACCGGCCACCCCGGGCCGGGCCGCTCCGGGCGAGGCACCCTCCCGGCGGGGCGCCCGAGCCGGGATACTGCGGCCATGCGCATCCTGATCGCCACCGCCGGATCCCGGGGCGACGTGGCCCCGTTCACCGGGCTCGGCGTCCGCCTCCAGGCGGCCGGCCATCAGGTGGCCGTCGCAACCCACGCCACTTTCGCCGCCTCGGTGCGGACCGCAGGGCTGGAGTTCCGCCCGCTGCCGGTCGACCCGCGCGCCGAACTCGCCTCCGCCGAGGGGCGGCGCCTGCTCCAGGCCGGCACCGGACCGCTAGCCGTCCTACAACTGCTGCAGCTGGGGCGGAAGTTCATGCCGGAGCTCGCCGACGGCATCGCCGACGCCACGGCACTCGGCACCGACCTGCTGCTCACCACCAGCACGACCAGCCCGCTCGGCCAGGTCGCCGCCGAGGCCGCAGGCATTCCCAGCATCGGCCTGCACCTCCAACCGCTCTCCCCCACACGGGAGTTCGCGCCCGCTGTCACCGGCGCCCGCTCACTCGGCCGCCCGGGCAACCTGCTCGCAGGGCACGCCGTCCAGGTCGCGACCGACCAGCTCTTCGCCCCCGCCGCACGCAGGCTGCGGCGCCGCCTCGGCCTGCCGCCACTCGACGCCAGCCGCGCCAGGCGCAAGTACCCCGTCCTGCACGGATTTTCGCCTGCCGTCGTCCCGCGACCCGCCGACTGGCGCCCGGGGCTGGACGTGGCCGGTTACTGGTGGCCGGTACGGGATCCGGGCTGGCGACCCCCGGCCCGACTGCTCGACTTCCTCGCCGCCGGACCGCCGCCGGTCTTCGTCGGCTTCGGCAGCCTGGTCGTCCCCGACCCCGGCAGGCTCACCGCGACGGTGGTCGCCGCGGTCCGCGCCGCCCGGGTCCGGGCCGTCCTGCAGTCGGGCTGGAGCGACCTCGCCGCCGGTGAGGCGGAGGACGTCCTGACCATCGGCGACGCCCCGCACGACTGGCTGTTCCCCCGCATGGCCGCCGTGATCCACCACGCCGGAGCCGGCACGACCGCCGCCACCCTGCGCTGCAGCACGCCAGCCGTCCCGGTACCGGCGCAGCTCGACGCCCCGTTCTGGTCCGACCGGCTCACCCGCCTCGGCGTCTCCCCCGGGCCGGTACCACTGCGCGCCCTCACCGCCGCGCGCCTCGCCGCCGCCATCCGCCAGACTCTCGACGACCCCCGCTACCGCGACCAGGCCCGGGCGGCGGCCGCCACGCTCGCGGCCGAGGACGGCACGGCGAAGGTGCTGGCGGCCGTCGACCGGGCAGCGGCCGGCGGATGACAGCGGGCAAACGGCAGTGAACAAGTGACGGCGAACAGATAACAGATAACAGATTTCGAAATCTGTTATCTGTTCGCTGTCATCCGTTTGCTGCTATCCGTTCGCTGTCACTTGTCAGCCGCCCACCCCCATCCGCCCGTCGCACCCGCCCGCCGGGCGCCCGAGGCCGCGCCCAGCGCGAGGTACAGCACCGAGGCCGACCCGGAGCGCCAGGAAGTTGCAGGTGGTCCAGGTGCGCCGTGCCACCGGGACCGGCCACAGGTCGTCGTCGGTGTAGCCGTTGGACGGCAACTCTCCTGCGGCCGGGTAGAGTTCAACCCAGCCATGGGCAACTCCCCTCTGCGCGAATGGCGTTACGCCTGAGGTGGGCGGGACAGGTACGGGATGATGTCGGTCCCGTAGGCGTCGATGGTGGCCTCGACGGCGTCGTGCATGGCGTAGACGGCGAACTGGTCGACGCCGAGGGAGCGGAGGTGCTCCAGGCGGGCGAGTTGGGCCTGCGGCGGGCCGATGAGGCAGAAGCGGTCGACGATCTCGTCCGGCACGAAGGCGGTGTCGGGGTTCCCGGCCCGGCCGTGGTGGCTGTAGTCGTAGCCCTGGCGGCCCTTGATGTAGTCGGTGAGGGCCTCCGGGACGAGGTCGGAGTGCGCGCCGTAGTGGCTGACCAGGTCGGCCACGTGGTTGCCGACCATCCCGCCGAACCAGCGGCACTGCTCCCGGGCGTGGGCGAGCGCGGCGGGCGAGTCGTCGGCGGTCACGTAGGCGGGGGCGGCGACGCAGATGGTGACGGCGTCCGGGTCCCGGCCGGCCTCGGCCGCGGCGGACCGCACCGCCTTGATCATGTACTCGGTGAGGTACGGGTCGGCCAACTGGAGGATGAATCCGTCAGCCTGACGACCGGTCAGGGCGAGTGCCTTCGGCCCGTACGCGCCCATCCAGATGGGGAGTTCGGCGCCGGGGCCGACCCACGGCAGGTGCATCTCGGTGCCGTCCACCTCGACCGTCCGCCCCTCGGCCAGCTCCTTGATGGCGTGCATGGCCTGGGAGAGCCGGGCGAGGGTGGCGGGGCGGCGTCCGGCGACCCGCATGGCGGAGTCGCCGCGGCCGATGCCGCAGACGGTGCGGTTGCCGTACATGTCGTTGAGCGTGGCGAACAGGGAGGCGGTGACCTCCCAGGTGCGGGTGGAGGGGTTGGTGACCATCGGTCCGACGGTCAACTGCCGTGTCTCGGCGAGGATCCGGCTGTAGATGACGAACGGTTCCTGCCACAGGACGCAGGAGTCGAAGGTCCAGCCGTGGCTGAACCCGGCCTGTTCGGCGCGGATCATCCGGTCGATGAGCAGGCGGGCGGGCGGGTCGGTCTGCAGGACGAGGCCGATGTCCATGGGTGGCTCCGGGGAGGGTGGTTCCGCCGCCCGGGCAATCGTGCGCACGGGCCCGGGCGGCGGTGCGGGAGAGTGGTCAGGTCAGGTACTGACAGGTGTCGCGGCGCAGGAACGTGCCGTGGCCGGCCCGGCCGAGCCAGGTTTCGCCGTCCAGCACGACGGTGCCGCGCGAGAGCACGGTGCGGGCGCGGCCGGTGAGTTGGCGGCCTTCGTACGCCGAGTAGTCGACGTTCATGTGGTGCGTGGCGGCGGAGACGGTCTGCACGGCGGTGGGGTCGTAGACGACGAGGTCAGCGTCGGCGCCGGGCGCGATGGTGCCCTTGCGCGGGTGCAGCCCGAACATCCGGGCGGGCGTGGTGCAGGCGATCTCGATCCAGCGCCGACGGGTGATGTGCCCGTCCACGACGGCCTGGTGGAGCAGGTCCATCCGGTTCTCCACGCCGGGCAGGCCGTTGGGGATCTTCGAGAAGTCGCCGCGGCCGAGTTCCTTCTGCCCGGTGAAGCAGAACGGGCAGTGGTCGGTGGAGACCACCTGGAGGTCGTTGGCGCGCAGTCCGCGCCAGAGCGCCTCCTGGTGCTCGCGCGGCCGAAGCGGCGTGCTGCACACGTACTTGGCGCCCTCGAAGCCGTCGGCACCGGTCTCGGCGAGGTTGTCGGTGGAGAGGAACAGGTACTGCGGGCAGGTCTCGCCGAAGACGTTGAGCCCGGCGTCGCGGGCCTGGACGAGCTCGGCGAGGGCGGCCGCCGCGGAGACGTGGACGACGTAGAGCGGGCTGCCGGCGACCTGGGCGAGCTTGATGGCCCGGTGGGTGGCCTCGGCCTCCAGGAGTTCGCGGCGGACCTCGCCGTGGTAGCGGGGTGCGGTGTGCCCGGCGGCGAGGGCCTGTTCGACCAGGACGTCGATGGCGATGCCGTTCTCGGCGTGCATCATGGTCAGCCCGCCGTTGACCGCGCCGCGCTGCATGGCGCGCAGGATGCGGCCGTCGTCGCTGTAGAAGACGCCGGGGTAGGCCATGAAGAGCTTGAAGGAGGTGGACTCGCCGGAGTCGACGAGGGCGTCCATCTCCTTGAGGACGCTCTCGTTGACGTCGGAGACGATGGTGTGGAAGGCGTAGTCGACGGCGCAGTTGCCGTCGGCCTTGGCGTGCCAGGTGTCCAGGCCCTCGCGCAGCGAGCCGCCGACGGACTGCACGGCGAAGTCGACGATGGTGGTGGTGCCGCCCCAGGCGGCGGCCCGGGTGCCGGTCTCGAAGGTGTCGGAGGCCGAGGTGCCGCCGAAGGGCAGTTCCATGTGGGTGTGGGCGTCGACGCCGCCCGGGATGACGTAGTGGCCGGTGGCGTCGATGACGGTGTCGGCGCTCCAGGCCTCGGCGGCGGAGCTGCCGGTGGCGGCGAGGGCGGCGATGCGTTCGCCCTCGACGAGGACGTCGGCGTGGAGTTCGTCGGCGGCGGTGATGACGAGGCCGCCGCGGACGATGGTGCGCTGGTGCGGGTCGCGGGTGGTCATCGCGCTGCTCCTCAGGCCTCGGCGAGCGGTCCGTAGGCGTCGGGGCGGCGGTCGCGGTAGAACGCCCACTGCTGGCGGACCTGTTCGATCAGGCCGAGGTCGAGGTCGCGGACGACGAGCTCCTCCTCCTTGTCGGAGGCGACGTCGCCGACGAACTGGCCGCGCGGGTCGACGAAGTAGGAGGTGCCGTAGAAGTCGTTGTCGCCGTACTCCTCGGTGCCGACGCGGTTGATGGCGGCGACGAAGTACTCGTTGGCGACGGCGGCGGCGGGCTGTTCCAGCTGCCAGAGGTAGGCGGAGAGGCCTCGGCTGGTGGCGGAGGGGTTGTAGACGATCTGCGCTCCGGCCAGGCCCAGGGCGCGCCAGCCCTCGGGGAAGTGGCGGTCGTAGCAGATGTAGACGCCGACCTTGCCGACGGCGGTGTCGAAGACGGGCCAGCCGAGGTTGCCGGGCTTGAAGTAGTACTTCTCCCAGAAGCCCTTGACCTGCGGGATGTGGTGCTTTCGGTACTTGCCGAGGTAGCTGCCGTCGGCGTCGATGACGGCGGCGGTGTTGTAGTAGACCCCGGCCTGTTCCTCCTCGTAGACCGGGACGACGATCACCAGGCCGAGTTCACGGGCGAGGTCCTGCATCCGGCGGACGGTGGGGCCGTCGGGGACGGCTTCGGCCCAGCGGTAGTGCTCGGCTTCCTGGACCTGACAGAAGTACGGGGCGTTGAAGACCTCCTGGAAGCCGATGATCTTCGCGCCCTGGGCGGCGGCCTCGCGGGCGTACCGCTCGTGAAGGGCGATCATGCTCTCCTGGTCGCCGGTCCAGCGGGTCTGGACGAGCGCGGCACGGACGATCTGCGACATGGATACCTCCGCAACTCCGCTGCCCGGCCATGGGGTCGGGCCTGCGGTCTGAGGGTTGACGGGGCGGGCGGGTCTCGTCTGCGGACCGCCGGGGATCCGCAGGGGTCTACGTGCGTAGAAAGCGGTCTGTAGACCGTAGGCCGGGCCTCGGTGGCCTGACAATACGTTGGCGGTAACGCATCTGGGGCGATCTCGTGACGCGGACACGCGGAGGGGCCTGGATGGGATGAAACGATCATTTACCCCGCAAGTGGGGTCCTTACGCATGCGAGTGCCGTTCGGCGGTTCCGGTCCAGAACGGCTCGACGGCCGGTCGGCCGGGGGTGGAGCAGCGGGGCGGCCGGTGGCGGCCGGCCCCATCCGGCTTGACTTCGTCCGGTTGGCTCGGGAAGGATCCGGCGCATGGACACCGGCACCACTCTGGTCTGCCGCCTGCACGTCGATCTGCGACGCCAGGCGAGTTCCATCTGTGCCTGTTGACCCTGACTCTCCCCGCCGCCCCCGCCCTGTGACGTCTGCCAGGGCCTGCGCCGCACACCCGCACCCAGCGTTCTGATTCCCGCCCCGCCCGGCGCACCCGCGCGTGCCGTGCCGCTCCGTCGGCCCGTGCCCTCGCCCGCCGCCGGACCAGGGCGCACCCCGCCGACGTTCCCGCTGCACCCGAGGACGCCCCCATGAGCCTGAACCTCGCCCCCGACGAA
The DNA here is from genome assembly GCF_042732255.1 of Kitasatospora sp. NPDC059803. Taxonomy (NCBI): domain Bacteria; kingdom Bacillati; phylum Actinomycetota; class Actinomycetes; order Kitasatosporales; family Streptomycetaceae; genus Kitasatospora; species Kitasatospora sp. NPDC059803. Next base: position 7,277 of record NZ_JBHWIJ010000052.1, read on the forward strand.
CCCGCTGCCGCCCAAGCCCCGACCCCGGCAGCGGCAGCGGCAGCGACACCAACACTGGCATCGGCACTGGCCAGAACAGCCAGGGCCACCGCCACCGCCACCACGGAGGCCCGCGCGCCGCTCACCCCGAGCGCCCTGCGCGCCGTCGTCCGAGAACTGGCCGAACAGCCCGACCAGTGGATCCACCTCGTCCGGCTCTCCACCGAGGAGCGCTGGTACCAGCGGCTGGTGGCCGACGACGACCACGAGGTGTGGCTGATCAGCTGGCTGCCCGGCCAGTCCACCGGCTTCCACGACCACGGCGGCTCGCGCGGCGCGTTCGCCGTCGCCCTCGGCGAGCTGGAGGAGCTGTCCCTCGGCGGGCCGGAGCAGGGCCTGCTGATCCGCCGGGTCCCGGCCGGCACCGCCCGCGCCTTCGGCCCCGAGTACGTGCACGACGTGCGCAACACCGCGTCCGGCCCGGCCGTGACCCTGCACGCCTACTCGCCCCCGCTGGGCTCGATGGCGCACTACGACCTGCGGGCCGGCGGGCTCGTCCGCACCTCGGAGGAAGGACCGGAGCAATGGTGACCACGATCGACGACCTGGTGGAGCGGGCCCGCGAGGGCGTCCACCGTCCGCGCGCCCGGGAGGCGTACCAGTCGCAGCTGGACGGCGCGCTGCTGGTGGACATCCGTCCGGCGGCGCAGCGGGCGGCGGAGGGGGAGATCCCCGGCTCGCTGATCATCGAGCGCAACGTCCTGGAGTGGCGGCTGGACCCGACGGGCAGTCACCGGATCCCCGAGGCGTCGGGTTACGACGTCGAGGTGATCGTGGTCTGCTCGGAGGGGTACGCCTCCAGCCTGGCGGCGGCCTCGCTGCGCGAGCTGGGGCTGCACCGGGCGACCGATCTGGACGGCGGCTTCGTCGGCTGGGCGGCCTCCGGGCTGCCGACGCGCCGGGGCGGCTGAGAGCCTGGAGGGCTGGAGCGCTCGGCGGCTGACGGGCTGATCGTCCGGGGCGCGAGCCCTCGACCCGCCGTCAGGGTGTCCGCGCCCCGACCCTCTGACCTGCCGAAACGTCGGGCGCCCGGTCGGCCCCGGCCGTCCGGCGGCGGGCTCTGGGCCCCGTGCCGGGTGGTAAGTGAGAGACAGGAGATGATGCAGGTCATAGTCTGATCAGAGTTTCCGCCGGTCCGAAGCTGGGCAGCCACGCGGGCGGAAGAACGCCCGGGCGGTCGATCCGACAGACGCCGTCACGGCAGCGGCCGGTACGGCCCACGCCGTCGCCGCTTGTCGACAAACCGCCATCAACCGTACGACCGAAACAGGCGCCGCCTCCCCGGGGCGCCCTGACGAGGAAACTCCCCGTGATCAGATTCGAGGGCGCCGGCAAGCGCCACCCCGATGGCACCATCGCCGTCGAGGGCCTGGACCTGGACGTCCCGACCGGTCGGATAACCGTCCTGGTCGGACCGTCCGGGTGTGGCAAGACCACCCTGCTGCGCATGGTCAACCGGATGGTCGAGCCGACCTCGGGCCGGGTGCTGCTGGACGACACGGACGTCGCCGAACTGGAGCCCGCCAAGCTGCGCCGTGGCATCGGCTACGTGATCCAGCAGGCCGGCCTCTTCCCGCACCGCAAGGTGATCGACAACGTCGCCACCGTGCCCTACCTGCTCGGCTGGGACCGCAAGAAGGCCCGCGCCCGGGCCGCCGAACTGCTCGAACTGGTCGGGCTCGCGCCCGAGACCGGCAAGCGGTACCCGTTCCAGCTGTCCGGCGGCCAGCAGCAGCGGGTGGGCGTGGCCCGCGCCCTCGCGGCCGACCCGCCGGTGCTGCTGATGGACGAGCCGTTCAGCGCCGTCGACCCGGTGGTGCGCGCCGGGCTCCAGGAGGAACTGCTGCGGCTCCAGTCCGAGCTGCACAAGACGGTGCTGTTCGTCACCCACGACATCGAGGAGGCCGTCCGGCTCGGCGACCAGGTGGTGGTCCTGCGCGAACACGGCCGGATCGCCCAGCTCGCCGACCCGCACACCCTGCTCACCACCCCCGCGGACGACGGCGTGGCCGCCTTCCTCGGCCGCGACCGGGGCCTGCGCGGCCTCGCCCTGCGCCCCGCGACCACCGTCGCCGTCCGCCCGGTGGCCGACGGGCTGCGCTACGGCGGCTGGGAGCTGACGCTGGACGACGAGCGCCGCCCGATCGGCTGGATCGACCGCGACGCCGCCACCGCCGAACTGCACCCGGTCTCCGGCTACCGGCCGGACACCGACACCCTGCGCACCGCGCTGGACGCCGCCGTCCTCTCCCCCGCCGGGGCCGCCGTGGCCCTGGACGCCGACGGGCGGGCCACCGGCACCGCGAGCCGCGAGGCCGTCCTCGCCGCGCTGTCCACCCCCGTGGCCACTCCCATGGCCATCGCGGTGGCGGACGCGGCGGCCGGCGCGGCGGCCCGTGGCGCTGTGGACGGGGCGGGCGGTGCGGCGGCCGGCACGGCGGCCGGCACGGCGGCCGGTGACCTCACGGACGGGGCGGCCGGTGGACGGTGAACCGATCGTCCGCTGGTACTGGATCGGCGACCACCTCGGCTACCTCGGCGGCCTGCTCGCCGACCACGCCGTGATCGCCCTGCTCCCGGTGCTCATCGGCCTGCTGCTGGCCGTCCCGCTGGGCCTGGCCTGCACCCGCTTCCCCCGGCTGTACCAACCGCTGTCCGCCGTCTTCAACGTCGTCTACGCGCTGCCCTCGCTGGCCGTGTTCGTGGTGCTCATCCCCTACACCGGCCTCGCCACCCAGGCCACGGTGATGATCCCGCTCACCTTCTACGCGCTCGCCGTGCTGCTGCCGACCACCGTGGACGGCCTGCGCGCCGTCCCGGACCCGGTCCGGCAGGCCGCCACCGCGATGGGGTACGGGCCGTGGCACCGGCTGACCTCCGTCGAGCTGCCCGCCGCCGTGCCGTACCTGATCGCCGGACTGCGGGTCGCGGCGGTGTCCAGCATCTCGCTGGCCAGCGTCGGCGCGCTGATCGGGCGCGGCGGGCTCGGCTACCTGTTCATCGACGGCTTCCAGCGCACCTTCCCGACCCCGATCGTGGCCGGCATCGCGCTGATCGCCGTCCTCGCGCTGGCCGTCGACCTGCTGCTGGTGGGCGCCCGCCGGCTGCTCGCGCCCTGGGCCGTCCGGGAGAAGGGAGCCGGTTCGTGAACTGGCTGAACTGGCTGGGCGACTTCTTCTCCGCCCCCGACCACCGCAGCGGCCCGGACTCGATCGTGCACCGGATCACCGAGCACCTGGTGCTCTCCGGCGAGGCCCTGCTGTTCGCGGCGCTGCTCGCCGTGCCGCTCGGGCTGCTGATCGGCTACACCGGGCGCGGCGTCACGCTCGTGACCGCCTTCGCCGGTGCCACCCGCGCCCTGCCGACGCTCGGCCTGGTGACGCTGGCGGTGCTGCTCGCCGGGGTCGGCGACACGGCCGTGCTGATCCCGCTGGTCGCGCTCGCCGCGCCGCCGCTGCTGGTGGCCGCCGTCGAGGGGGTGCGCGGCACCGACCCGGACGTCCGGGACGCGGCGCGCGGCATCGGGCTGACCCACCCGCAGGTGCTGTGGCAGGTCTGCCTGCCGTCCGGGGCGCCGACCCTGCTGGCGGGCTTTCGCACCGCGACCGTCCAGGTGATCGCGACCGCCACCGTGGCCGCTTACGTCGGACTGGGCGGCCTTGGCCGCTACGTCATCGACGGGCTGGCCACCCGCAAGTACGCCGTCACCGTCGGCGGCGCGCTGCTGGTGGTGCTGCTCGCGGTCGGCGCCCAGCTGTTCTTCGCCCTGCTCGCCCGGTACGCGCTCCCGCCCGGGATGCGCGCCCAGCGCCGGGCCCGCTGAACCTCGTTCCCCATCCTCTCCGGAAGGACATCTGTCACCATGTCGACAAACCACGGAAGCAGGCGCGCCGTCGTCCTCGGCACGCTCGCCGCGCTCGCCCTCGGCGCCACCGCCTGCGGCTCCTCCGGCGGCGGCGACCCGCTCGGCGGCAGCTCCGCGGCGGGCTCCCCCGCCGCCTCGGGCGCGGGCGCCGGCTCGACGGTGGTCGTCGGCTCGGCGAACTTCCCGGAGAACGTGCTGCTCGGCTCGATCTACTCGCAGGCCCTCAAGGCCAAGGGCGTCAAGGTCGAGGAGAAGTTCAACATCGGCAGCCGCGAGGTGCTCTACGGGCAGCTCCAGAGCGGCAGCCTGAGCGTCCTGCCCGAGTACAACGGCTCGCTGCTCGCCTACCTGGACGCCAAGTCCACCGCCGCCACCACCGAGGAGGTGAACGCGGCGCTGACCAAGACGCTGCCCGCCGCGCTGGGGATCCTCGACCCCTCCCCCGCCGAGGACAAGGACTCGCTCAGCGTCACCCAGGAGAACGCCGACAAGTACGGCCTCAAGAGCATCGCCGACCTGACCGCCAAGGCGGGCGAGTTCACGATAGGCGGTCCGCCGGAGTTCAAGTCCCGCCGCGAGCAGCAGCTCAAGGACGTCTACGGGCTGAATTTCAAGGAGTGGAAGCCCACCGGCGACGCCACCGCGAACGCGCTCAAGGACGGCACCATCCAGGTCGGCAACGTGTTCACCACCGACCCGAAGATCCCCCAGCTGAAGCTCGTCCCGCTGACCGACCCGAAGAACCTCTTCGGCGCGCAGAACGTCACCCCGCTGGTCAACAAGGCAGGCGTGAACCCCACCGCGACGGCGGCCCTCAACGCGGTGTCGGCCAAGCTCGACACGGCGGGGCTGACGGCGCTGATGAAGCGCGTCGCGATCGACAAGGACGACCCGTCGGCGGTGGCCAAGGACTGGCTGAAGGCCAACGGCCTCGGCTGACCACGCCTCGGCGGGCGCCTTGCGCGCCCTGCGGACGCGGCGGGCCGGCGGCCCGGGAGGTCCCTCCTCCCGGGCCGTCCGCGCTCGCGGGAGGATCTTCCCTTCGGCGCCGCGGACATGACAGTGTGACGCCATGCGCACTCGTCTCCTCGCCGCCACCCTCACGGCATTCGCCGCGGTGAGCCTCGCTGCCTGCTCCAGCTCCGGACCGGGCCCCCACCCGGCCACCGCCGCGGCCGGCTCCCCCACCACCCCCGCCGCCGCCTCGGCCCCCACCCCCGGCACCGCCTCGACGCCGCCGACGCCCGAGTCGCCCTCGGCCTCCGCGCCCGACCCGGCCGCCTCCCCCTCGACGCCCGCGGCCCCCTCGGCGCCCGCACCCGACAGCCCCTCGGCCCCCGCCCCTGACGCAGGCTCCCCCGGAGCCCCTGCCCCGGCCAAGCCCACGCCCCCCAGCGACGCCGGCCTGCCCGGCAAGCCGGGCACCGACCTGACCGGCAAACTGGTCGCCGCGCTGGACGCGATCGACCCGGCAATCGTCGGCGGCAAGCCGGACCAGGCCGTGGACCGGGCCCGCAACCAGTGCCAGGCGCTGTTCCAGTTCCCCAAGGACAAGTCGAAGCTGGTCGAGCTGGCCAACCAGCGCTTCACCTCGCCCGACCACCCACAGGGCTTCGGACCGGACACCGCCGCGAAGATCAACGACGCGCTGCGGACCACCCTCTGCCCGCCGCCGGCGTGACCCGGAACGGCCACCCGAACCGCCCGGTGTCCTGAGCACCGGGCCGGCGGGGGGGGGCGCCCCCCCCCCCGCGCGCGGCGCCCCGCCCCCGCCACGGGCTCGGG
>NZ_JBHWIJ010000052.1:12975-15898 GCF_042732255.1 Kitasatospora sp. NPDC059803
GCGGGGTCCCCGCCCCCGGCCCCCGGGGGGCCCCCGCCCCCGCCGCGGGCCGCCCCCCCACGGCACCTTCATTCTTCGGCGGCGCCACTTTTCGGTGCATCCACCCTTCGGCAGCGCGGCCACCCCGCACCACCGGCCACCTCCGCCGCACCGCCCACCTCCACAGCCCCGGCCGCACCGCGCACACCCGGCCGATCGGGCGGCCCTTCGGCCACGGGGGCGGTGTGTTGACGAACTGTTAGGTCTCTTGACAGACCAGTGGTCTAGTCCAACCATAAGCATGTCGATCCGACCGGGATGCACTGTGGGGGTGTGACCACCGGCGGCTGAGGCACTGCCCTGCCCTGCCCTGTCCCGCACCACCCCCGCTCCGTACGGCGTGCGCACACGCGTACCCGCCACCCGCCTCCGCGCGAGTCGGTGGGCTTCCGCGCGCCCGCACCCCCGGACACCCGCACATCCGGACACCCAGCAGTCCCGCACGTCAGCACACCCACACGTCCGCACGTCCGGGCCCGCGCGGCCGACCCCACACGGCCGTCGCGCCCCGATCATGCGCGTATCCCCAACGTCCTGCCCCACCACGTATGTTGGAGAATCCATGCGTCTACGCAGAACCATCCAGGCGGCCCTGACGGCCTGTGCCACGCTGGCCGCGTCGGCTGGCCTGGTCGCCGCCGGGACGGGCTCCGCCCAGGCCGCGACCCCGCTCCCCAGCCGGGTCTTCGCCCCCTACTTCGAGTCCTGGACCGGGCAGAGCCCCGCCACCCTGGCCGCCCAGTCCGGGGCCAAGCACCTGACGATGGCGTTCCTCCAGGCCGCCACCAAGGGCTCCTGCACCCCGTACTGGAACGGCGACACCTCAAAGCCGGTCTCCTCCTCGACCTTCGGCGCCGACATCGCCACCATCCGGGCCAACGGCGGGGACGTGATCCCCTCCTTCGGCGGCTACACCGCCGACAACACCGGCACCGAACTGGCCGACAGCTGCACCGACGTCAACCAGATCGCGGCAGCCTTCGAGAACCTCGTCACCACCTACGACGTCAGCCGGATCGACCTCGACATCGAGGACAACTCACTGACCAACACGGCCGGAATCGACCGCCGCAACAAGGCGATCAAGATCGTGCAGGACTGGGCAGCCGCCAACGGGCGCAACGTCCAGTTCTCCTACACGCTGCCGACCACCACCACCGGCCTGGCCTCCAGCGGCCTCGCCGTGCTGAAGAACGCGGTCAGCAACAACGCCCGGATCGACGTCGTCAACATGATGACCTTCGACTACTACGACGGCGCCACCCACGACATGGCGGCCGACACCCAGACCTCCGCGCAGGGCCTCTACAACCAGCTCGCCAAGCTCTACCCGACCAAGACCCCCGCCCAGCTGTGGGGTTCGATCGGGATCACCGAGATGCCCGGCATCGACGACTACGGCGCGGCCGAGACCTTCACCGTGGCCAACGCCACCACCGTCTACAACTGGGCGGTGTCGAAGGGCATCAACACGCTGTCCTTCTGGGCGCTCCAGCGCGACAACGGCGGCTGCCCGGGCAAGGCGGGGGACGACTCCTGCTCCGGCATCAGCCAGAACACCTGGGACTTCACCCACATCTTCGCGCCGTTCACCAGCGGATCGACGGTGACCAACGACTTCTCCGTGGCCGTCAACCCCAACTCCGCGACGGTCACCGCCGGTTCGTCCACGTCCGCGGCCATCGCCACGGCGGTGACGGCGGGTTCGGCGCAGAACCTCAATCTGTCGGTCAGCGGCGCCCCGGCCGGCGTCACCGCCACCGTCACCCCCGGCAGCGTCACCGCCGGCACCGGCGCCACCCTCAACGTCACCACCACCTCGGCGGTGGCGCCCGGGAGTTACCAGCTGACGGTCACCGGCAGCGCGGCCTCCGGCAGTCACACCGGCGTTTTCACCCTGAACGTCACGGGCACCCAGCCCGGCAACGACTTCTCGGTCGCGGTGAACCCGAACTCCGGTACCGTGGCCGCTGGTTCGTCCACGTCCGCGGCCATCGCCACGGCGGTGACGGCGGGTTCGGCGCAGAGCCTCAACCTGTCGGTCAGCGGCGCCCCGGCCGGCGTCACCGCCACCGTCACCCCCGGCAGCGTCACCGCCGGCACCGGCGCCACCCTCAACATCGCCACCACCTCGGCCGCCACGGCGGGCAGCTACCCGCTCACCGTGACCGCCACCGGGCCGTCCGGCACCCACGCCGCCACGTACGCGCTGACCGTCACCGGGACGACCCCGCCGCCCACCGGCCTGGTCAACGGAGGCCTGGAGACCGGCAGCCTCGCCCCGTGGACCTGCCAGAGCGGCGGCGCCGTGGTCTCCACCCCGGTCCACTCCGGGTCCTACGCGCTCCAGGCGGCGGCGACCGCCGGCCAGACCGGCGAGTGCTCGCAGACCGTCACGCTGAAGGCCAACACCAGCTACACGCTGAGTGGTTGGGTGCAGGGCAACTACGCGTACCTCGGCGTCAGCGGTGACGCCACCGCCAGCTCCTGGACCAACGCCTCCGGCTGGACCAAGCTGACCGTCCCCTTCACCACCGGCGCCTCCGGCACCGTCACCGTGTACCTGCACGGCTGGTACGGCCAGGGCAACGTCTTCGGCGACGACTTCTCGATCGCCTGAGCTGCGCTTGACGGCTGATGGCTGATGGCTGACGGCTGACGGCTGACGGCTGACGGCTGACGGTCAACAGGGAACGGATAACAGATAACAGCTGACAGATTTCATTATCTGTCAGCTGTTATCTGTTTGTTGTTCGTTGTCCGCTGTTCGCTGTTCGTCGCCGGCCGGGGGGGGGCGGCCCGCGCCACCCCCCCCCCCCCCCCCCCCCCCCCCCCGGCTACGCCCCCCGCCGGCCCCCACGCCCGCGCGCGCCCGCCCCCCCCC
>NZ_JBHWIJ010000052.1:15908-37046 GCF_042732255.1 Kitasatospora sp. NPDC059803
GTACGAGACCTGGGCGGACGTCTTCCAGGCCTTCGAGAACTACCCGGACCACGACTGGGCCGGGGGCGGGCCCCGCGCGGGGGGCCCCCCACCCGCCACCCCCCCCCCCCCCTCCCCGCCACCACCTCGGCCTCCGCCGTCTTCATCCGCCCGGGCCGGCACAGCGTCACGTACGCCGCCATCGCCAGCACTCCGCTCGCCAGGACGACCACCGCCAGCAGCACCGCCGACGGCCGGCCGCCGAGACTGCTCAGCGGTGCGACCACCGCCCCGCACAGGAAGTTGCCGGTGCCGAGCAGCGCCGACGCCGTCCCGGCCGCCCGCGGCTCGACCAGGCTGAGCGCCTGCGCGGCCGTGTTCGGCAGGACCACACCCATGCTGCCCATCATCACGAACAACGGCGGGCAGAACCCGACCAGCCCGAAGTCCCAGACCGCCGTCAGCAACACCAGCGCCACCCCGGCGACCACCGCCGTCGCCAGCCCGGCCAGCATCAGCCCCCGCGGAGCGAAGCGGCGCGCGAGTACCCGTCCGTTCAACTGCGTCATGACGACGATGGCCAGCGAGTTCGCCCCGAAGAGCAGGCTGTAGGTCTGCGGCGAGACCTGGTACACGTGCTGAAGCACCGTGGACGACCCGCTGATGTAGCCGAACAGCGCGCCGAAGGCGAAGGCGCTGGTCAGTGCCAGCCCGAGGAACGGCAGGTTGCGCAGCAACCGCCCCATCGTGCGCAGCGCCGCGCCCACCCCGCCGGTGCCCCGGGCCTGCGTCGGCAGCGTCTCGCGCAGCGCCCCGAAGGCGGCCAGGGTCAGGAGCAGCCCGAGCGCGGTCAGCGCGCCGAAGGTGCCGCGCCACGACGTGAACCGCATCAGTTGCGCGCCGACGATCGGGGCGAGGATCGGCGCCAGCCCGGATATCAGCGCGATGGAGGCCAGGAACCGCAGCATCGCGACGCCCTGGAAGCGGTCCCGGGCGACGGCCCGGCCGATGACCAGCCCCGCGGATCCGGCCGCGCCCTGGATGAAGCGGGCGATGATCAGCACCGTCAGGCTCGGCGCGATCACGCACACCACGCTGGCCAGGGTGTAGAGGACGAGCCCCGCGAGCAGCGGCGGGCGGCGGCCGTAACGGTCGCTGAGCGGTCCGAAGAGCAACTGCCCGGCCGCGACCCCGAACATGGAGAAGGTGAGGGTGAGCTGGACGGCGGCCGGTTCGGCGACCAGGTCGTCGGCGATCTCGGGCAGCCCGGGCAGGTAGAGGTCGGTGGTGAGCGGGCCGAGCGCCACGAGGCCGCCCAGGACGGCGATGGTGGCCCGGCCGGGGCGGGACTGGCCGGTGGTGGGGGCGGCGGAGGGAGCGGTCGACGTGTCGCCGGCAGGGCCGACGGTCGGGCCGGGCATGGGGCTCCTCACGGAACGGGGGACAGGACGGGGGCGGGACGGGTTTGTCCACGCCCCGTCCTATCGCAGCCCAGGCCGTTTCCGACAGCGGGGGTCCTCCCTCTGGTCCACCGTCGGCCACCCCGGCGGCACTCGCGCACGACGACGGCCCGCCCGCACCTGTCGGTGCCCGGCGGGCCGATCGGAGCCTCACGGCGCGCACGGCACCCGGCTCAGTGCTTGGTGGGCCGCTCCGAGCGCAGGGCCGCCTGCACCGCCGCGCCGTCCTGCCACGCGTAGAGCTGGTTGCCGGTGAGCGTCACGTTGTAGTGCCCGCAGGTGCCACTGGCCTTGGCCGCGACGCCCTCGGGGAACCAGCCGGCCTTGAGCGACAGCGGCACCGAGTGCGCGGACTTGCCGGGCAGGCCGGTGCTGCAGCCGACGGGCAGCCGTCCTTCCGGGAGGGTGGCGCGCAGCAGGCGGTCGTCGCCGGTGGTGGACATCAGGTACTTCACCGAGGAGGCGTTGTCGGGCAGCCAGGTCGGCATCGAACGGCGCTCGGCCTTGGCCTGGCTGCCGGTGTCGTAGGTGGCCTGCTCCTGGTGGCGTCCGTCGTACCAATCGGACACCCTCGGGCCGATTGCCACGGCGGCCACGGCGACGGCCATGCCGGTGCCCGCGACTCCCAGTGCGACCTTGCTCACGATGCCCTTCATGCCCGCCTGTCCTCTCCGTCTCCGGTTCCGGTCCGGTCGGCGAGGTCTGCCGTCCGGGTGTATCCATCGTGGCCCGTGCCGCGCCTCCGGAGCGTCACCACGAGGTCGCGATCTTGTCTCCATCCCACGGGGTACCGTCTCCACCTTCAGAGGTATGTCCAGCGACCCGGTCTCGGGGTTACACGGTGGGGCGCCCAGGCTGGCACACCGTCTTCAAGTGCCGCCCGGGCCTCGATCGAGCGTCACTCAAGCCGGTCTCCGGCGCAGCCCGGCCTGCTGCACCCGGATGCATCAGCGCGCCCCTGAGGCGTCGTCGGGCCCGGTGCCGGCAACGGTGCCGGCCGCTGGTCGGAACACTGGTCAGAGCACTGGTCAGAGCACTGGTCGGAACTCTGGTCGGAACACTGGTCGGAGCACTGGTCGGAACTCTGGTCGGAGCACTGGTCAGAGCACCGGCCGGACCGCCGATCAGAGCACCGGTCAGATCGGTACCGACACCGCCTCCGGCACCGGCCGGGCGACCGGGAAGGGCCGGCCGTCGAGGGTCCAGTGCGGGTCGATGGGGCGCAGCAGCGAGGCATACACCTGGGCGGCGACGTCCGGGTGGCGGATCTCCCCGGTGGGCGGGCCGGCCGGGATGCCGTGCCCGGCGCAGGCGACCCAGGCCGTGCGCTCCTCGACGGTGCGGCCGCCGTGGCCGCCGGCGTCGACGTGGCCGTGGTCGGTGACGACGATGACGGTCCACTGCTCGTCGGCATGGTCGGCGCGGCCGCGGACGGCGTCGAGCAGTCGGCCGAGGCGTTCGTCGGCGGTGCGCATGGCCGCCCGGTACTCGTCGCCGCAGCCGAGGAAGTGGGCGGTCTCGTCGACGGCGCCGAGGTAGACGAAGGAGGCCTCCGGGTCGGCGGTGCCCAGGACGTGGACGGCCTCGCGGGTGACCTCCTCGTCGACGGCCTCCCAGGCTTCGGGGGTGTCCTCGGCCGGGGCGATGTACGAGAGCCGGCCGGGGGCGCGGAACAGCGGGCCGCCGGACTCGTTGATCATCAGCGGGTCCCAGCCTGCCGCGACGAAGGTGCGGCGGCGGTCGCCGCGGGCGAGCCGGGTGGCGAAGTCGGGGAACACGTCGAGCCGGTTGCCGCCGAGGTGGTTGCCCCAGACACCGTGCTTGGCGGGCTCGACGCCGGTGACGATGGTGGCCCAGCACGGCCCGGACATGGTGGGCGTGGTGTCCGCCACGGTCACCGGCACCAGGAACCCGGCCTCGGCGAGTTCCTGGAGGCGCGGCATCGGCACGTGCTCCAGGTAGTCGTGGCGGACGCCGTCGATCCCGACGACGAGCACCCGGGGGCGGGGCCACTGGGCAGCGGACATGGCGGGGTTCCTTTCGGTCGTACACATCCGGCCGCGCCCGCCGAGGGCGCCGCCGACCGCGCCATGCTCCACCTCCCGCCGTACCGCCCGGCGTCCACCCGCCGAACGCGGGGTGTCCGCCGGGTGTCAGGCGGCCGTACGGACGAACCGGCGGTCGGCCTGGGCGAGTTGGGAGACCGGTCCGGCGGCGCGCAGCACGACGTCCAGGACGCGGTCCGGGTCGGCGGCGTAGCAGTGCGCGAACCACGGCAGGTTCGCCTCGACGACGGCCCAGTGCTCGGCCGGGTCGTACGGGTCCGCGATCGGGCCGACGTCCAGGGCGACGGCGCTGGGCAGGGTGTCGCCGACTGCCGCGAGCAGGCGCCGGGCGAAGGCGCCGGCCTCGGCGGTCAGCGGTGCCGGGTCGAGCCGGCCGAAGCGGGCGTAGCGGCTGCCGGTGAGCACCTCGCCGTCGCGGACGAACAGCCGGTACTCGGCGGCGAAGGTCACCGGCTCGCTGACCAGGACGGGCGTGTCGGGGCCGATCCGGTCGCCGGTGCGCGGCAGGCGGGTGCCGTCCGGGTAGACCGCGGGCGGGAGCGACTTGTCGGCGGGTGGCTTGACGAATGCCGGGCGGCGCAGCGTCCACGCCTCGGCGAGGGTGGTGAGCTCGATCCGGCGCCGGGTGAACTCCTCGGGCAGGCGGGTGAGCCAGTCGTCGTCGGGTTCGAGCAGGGCGAGGCCGAGCGGTCCGGCGATCCGGGCCGCGGAGAGCGGGCCGCCGTACCAGTGGACGGGCCGCCCCGCGAGGCGCTCGACCGTGGCCGGGCCGTCCAGGACGGCGGTGTCGAGGCCGCGCCGGGCGGCGGCCTGGGTGAGCAGCGCGGTGGTGCTGGTCCGCTGGGCGGAGCTGAGCAGCACGTGGTCCGTGCGCACCTCGCGCGCCGTCGCTGCCGGGTGGGGCACGGTTGCGGGCGCCCCACCCGGACGCGCCCTACCCGGGCCTTCCTCACCCGGGCGCACGCCAACCGGGCCCGGCGCGGCTGGGCGCGTCACGACTGGGGGCGGAACTCGTGGACGACCTCGATGCGGCCGACGATGTTCCGGTTGAGCTCCGGCAACTCCTCGGCCGGGATCCAGAGTTCGAGGATCGTACGGCCGCCCGCCTGCCGCACCGGATAGCGGGCGAGGAAGGCGGTGTCGACCTCGAAGCGGGTGACGTAGCCGACGCCGGAGGCGGGGACGTTCCAGTCGCGGGCGATGCGGATCGCGTAGTCCTCGTTGAGGACGGGGTAGAAGATCGGCTGCTCGGGCAGCCGGGGCGGCCAGGCGCGCCGGCCGGACGCCTCGACCAGGGCCAGTTCCTCGGGGCCGGTAGGGCGCCAGAGGGTGGTGGTCGGGGCGGTGCCGGGCGTGGTGGGCTTGCTGTTCACGGTGGGCACGGTAGCCGGGCCGCGACGGTCCCGGCCACCGGAATTCCCGAGGTGGACGGCCCGTCAGTGGTAGGCGGACTCGCCGGTGATGGCCTCGCCCAGGATCAGGGTGTGGATCTCGCTGGTGCCCTCGTAGGTGAGCACCGACTCCAGGTTGTTGGCGTGCCGCAGCACCGGGTACTCGGTGGTGATGCCGTTGGCCCCGAGGACGGTCCGGGCGCTGCGGGCGATCTCCAGCGCCGTGCGGACGTTGTTGAGCTTGCCGAAACTGATGTGCGGCGGGCGGGCCGCGCCCTCCTCCTTGAGCCGGCCGATCCGCAGGGCGACCAGGTAGGCCTTCTCCACCTCCAGCATCATCTCGACGAGCTTGTGCTGGGTGAGCTGGAATCCGGCGATCGGGCGGTCGAACTGGATCCGGCTCTTCGCGTAGTCGAGGGCGGCGGTGTAGCAGTCGCGGGCGGCGCCGACGGTGCCCCAGAGGATGCCGTAGCGGGCCTCGTTGAGGGAGGAGAGCGGTCCGCGCAGGCCGGTGACGCCCGGCAGGACGGCGTCGGCGGGCAGCACCACCTCGTCGAAGGCGAGTTCGCTCGTGACGGAGGCGCGCAGGGAGAGCTTGCCGTGCACGTCGGTGGCGGTCAGGCCGCGCGCTCCGCGCTCGACCAGGAAGCCGCGCACGCCCTCCTCGGTCTGCGCCCAGACGACGGCGACGTCGGCGATGCTGCCGTTGGTGATCCACATCTTGCTGCCGGAGAGCACCCAGTCGCCGCCCTTGCGCACCGCGCGGGTCCGCATGTTCGCCGGGTCGGAGCCGAAGTCCGGCTCGGTGAGGGCGAAGCAGCCGATCAGCTCACCCGCGGCCATGCCGGGCAGCCAGCGCTGCTTCTGCTCCTCGGAACCGAAGGCGTGGATCGAACGCATCGCGAGCGAGCCCTGCACCGAGACGAAGCTGCGCAGCCCGGAGTCGGCCGCCTCCAGCTCCATGCAGGCGACCCCGTACGCCACCGCGCCGGCGCCCGCGCAGCCGTAGCCGTCGAGGTGCATGCCGAGCACGCCGAGGGCGCCGAGTTCGGGGGCGAGCTCGCGGGCCGGGAAGACGCCGCGCTCGAACCAGTCGCCGATGTGCGGGCGGATCCGCTCCTCGGTGAACCTCCGGACGGTGTCGCGGATCAGCCGCTCCTCGTCGGAGAGCAGGTCGCCGACGGCGAGCAGGTCGGACGGGTCGATCCGGGTCGGCTTCGTCATCGAAGCTCCTTGTAGTGTCGGCGGGATATCGACGGGATCCCGGTCTCGGCGCAGTACCGGCGAGTATGGCGCAACCGCCCGGGCGGCGGGCGGGCGCGAGCGAGTGAGGAAGACGACATGGCGGGCGAGGCGTACGCGGTCGGTCAGGTGGCGGCGGAGGAGTTGGACGGCGCGGCGGAGGAACTGGCCGGGCTGCTGGTGGACACCGTCCACGGTGGCGGGTCGATCGGCTTCCTCGCGCCGCTGGGGCGGGCCGAGGCCGTGGCGTGGTGGCGGGCGCTGGCCCCGGAGGTCGCGGCGGAGCGGCTGCTGCTGTGGACGGTCCGGGCGCAGGCCGACGGGCGGCTCGCCGGGACGATCCAACTGCGCCGGGCGGTGCCCGCGAACGGGCGGCACCGGGGTGAGGTCGCCAAGCTGATGGTGCATCCGGCGGACCGGGGGCAGCGGCTGGCCGGGCGACTGCTGGCGGTGCTGGAGGAGCGGGCGGCCGAACTGGGGCTGCGGCTGCTGGTGCTGGACACCGAGACGGGCAGCCCGGCCGAGCGGCTGTACGAGGCGGCCGGGTGGACCCGGGTCGGTTCGGTGCCGGACTACGCGACCGACCCCGCGGGGGTCGCGCACCCGACGACGATCTTCTTCAAGGCGCTGGGCGGCTGACGGGCGCGCCGCTCACCCCACCCCGCACACCCCACCCCGCACACCCCACCCCGCTCACCCCACCCCGCACAGCCGCAGCAGCGCCGTCGTCGCCGCACCCGCAACCACCACCGCCGGAAACGGCGCCCGCCGCAGCGCGAGCACACCGGCGACCAGGACGCCGGCCGGGCGAGCCCAACCGGCGAAGCCCTGGCCCTGGGTGAGGGCACCGGTGGCGACCAGGGCGACCAGCAGGACGGCCGCGGCGACGGCGAGCAGGTGCCGCACGCGCTCCGAGAGGGCGAGCCGGTGGCCGAGGAGCGGCCCGGCGAGGCGGAAGGCGTACGTCCCGACGGCCAGCAGCAGCACGGCGTACAACGGCATCATCGGGCTTCCTCCCGCTCGATCACCGGGACGCCCGGTTCCTCGACCGACGCCCCCTTCCGCGGCTCCCGCGGCTCCCGCAACTGCAGCGAGTTCTGCGGCTCCCGCACCTCACGCCCCTCCCGCACCTCACGACCGTCACGACCGTCACGACCGTCACGCCCCTCGCGCGTTCCGGGCCGCCCGGCGAACAACAGCCCGACGAGGGCGAGCAGGACGGGCAGCCCCGCCGGGACGAACGGCGTGGCCGCGACCGCGACGACGGCGCCGGCCACGGCGGCGGTACGGACCCGGCGGTCCGCGAGCGAGGGCAGCACGAGCGCGAGCAGCACGGCGGGGAAGGCCGCGTCGAGGCCCAGCGCGTCCGTGTCCCCGATCAGCCCTCCGGCCAGGGCCCCGAGCACCACCGAGACGTTCCACACCACGAACAGCGCCAGCCCGCAGAGCCAGAACGCGGCCCGTCGCCGCCCCCCGTCGTCTTGCCGCAGGACGAACGCGGCGGTCTCGTCGGTGATCAGCTGCGCGCCGAACAGCCGCCGCCACCACGGACCGTCGAGCACGTCGGCCACGGCGAAGCCGAAGGGCAGCAGCCGGGCGTTGAGCACCAGCCCGGTGGCGACGGCGGCGAGCACACCGCCACCGGACAGCACCACGCCGACCGCCGCGAACTGGGAGCCGCCCGCGAAGACCAGGACGGAGAGCGCGACCGGCACCCACAGGGGCAGGCCGCCGGAGGCGCTGATCGCGCCGAAGGAGGCGCCGACGAGTGCGTCGGCGAGGCAGACGAGAGCGATGTCCCGAAGGGTGGCACGCTCCAGTGTTCGGAGTAGCGAACGCATGTCCACCAGCGTGAACCCATCGCCCGCCGTTCGTCAAGGCGAACGATTGGACCGACAGAGCGAACGGCGGGCAGGTGCGGACAGTCGCCCTCACGAGTGGCAGCATGAACGGCACCAGCCGCACGGGGGCCGGAGAAGGAACCAGGAGAGAGCGTGAGTGGCAAGCATGAGTGACCGGACCACCCCGAGCGCGGGTTCCGGCGCGGATCTGATCGGCCTGATCTCCGTCTCCATCCGGCGCGAGCGCGAACGCGGCGGGCTGTCGATGGCGGAGCTGGCCCGGCGCGCGGGCATCGCCAAGTCGACGCTCTCCCAGCTGGAGTCGGGCGCGGGCAACCCGAGCGTGGAGACGCTCTGGGCCCTCGCCGTCGCGCTGAACGTGCCGTTCAGCCGCCTGGTCGACCCCCCGCGCCCGGCGGTCAGGGTGATCCGGGCCGGCGAGGGCCCGGTGACCCACTCCGAGCGCGCCGACTACGCGGCGACCGTACTGTCCTCCTGCCCGCCGAACGCCCGGCGCGACATCTACCGGATCGAGGCGCAGCCGGGCGAGACCCGGGCCTCCGACCCGCACATGCCCGGCACCGTCGAGCACGTGCTGGTCGGCTCGGGCCGGGCGCTGGCCGGACCGACGGAGGCCCCGGTCGAGCTGGGCCCGGGCGACTACGTGAGCTACCCGGGCGACGCCCCGCACGTCTTCCGCGCACTGGCTCCGGACACCCTTGCGGTGATCGTCATGGAGCACATCTGACGTTCCGTCAAATGTGCTCCACTACTTCAACAACCCGTCCAGGAAGGGGTTTCCAAACACCCGGTGCGGGTCGTGCCGGTCCAGGACGGCAACCGCCTCGTCCCAGCCCGGCCCGCCGCCGTCGCGCAGGCTCGCGGGGATGACCCGGCCGAGCAGGTCCGGGTCGGACCAGGCCGCGTCGGCGGTGTACGCCCAGCCCTTGGACCACTCGACCCGCAGGCCCGCCCGGGTGCCGTCGAAGGTGCGCAGCAGCCACTGCTCCAGGTCGCGGGCGAAACGTTCCAGCCCCGGGGTGCCGGGGAAGGCCAGGACGTCGAGCCAGATCGCGGTATCCCACTCCGGGCGGTCCGCCCGAGGACGCAGCGCGGACAGCAGCGGCGGCCGCGCGCCGGGGACGCCGGAGGAGGTCGGGTCGTCCACGCCGGTGACCCGGATCTCCACCGCGCCGTTCACCGGGAACTCCCCCCGGGCCTGGTAGTCGGCCAGCAACTTCCGGTAGTAGGCGGCGAATTCGCTGACCACCCACTGGAGGTCGGCACGCTTGGCGAGGACCGCGTAGCCGTTGGCGGTCACCCTCAGGGTGGTGGGCCGGACGTACTGCAGCAGGCTGCGCGACGGGCCCCAGAGGTCGGAGCGCAGGCCACCGGCGAGCAGGTGGGTGATCAGGTCGCCGCTGAGCAGGTCGCGCAGCAGTCCGCCGGAGAGGAGGACGTCCGTGAGGTCGCCGGTGAGCGCCACCTTGGCGATCAGGTACTGGAGTTGGCCGAACAGCGGGGCCGATCCCCAGGCGCCGGCGAGGATCTGGCCGGCGAGCCGGGCGACCGGTTCCGGAATGCTGTCCGAGAAGGGGTAGTTGTAGGGCTGGTCGACGGGCAGGGAGCCCAGCGGCTTGGCCGGGGCGACACTCCAGGTCTTCAGCCAGGGGTACTCGGTGTAGGCGAACCAGATCGCCTCGACCCGGCCGTCGCGCTCGACGAAGTCGGCGAGGGTGCGCGGGCCGCCACCGCCGAGCAGGCCACCCAGGAGCCCACCGCCGCCCAGGATCCCGCCGCCGCCTCCGGTGCCGGGGCGGGCGAACAGTTCACTGGCCGGGATGTCGAGACGGCTGACGCAGCGCAGCGGCCGGTCCGCGCCGGCCCGCAGCACGACCTCGGTGAGGAAGGCGCGGCCCAGGTGCACCAGGAAGGCGGCGCTGTCGGCCTCCGCGCGCTCGAAGGTGCGCAGGGTGTAGCGGCCGGTGGCCGGGTCGAGGACGACGGCGGTGAGCCGGACGACCTGGTTGCTGACCGAGCCGTAGCCGTGCCCCTCCGGCCGGAGTTCGTGGGCGGCGGGTACGGCGGTGCCGTGGCCGCCGATGGCGAGCACCCCGCCGACGGTGAGTTCGCCGGGTGCCGGGCACGCGGTCAGGCCGAGGCCCCGGCCGGCCAGGTGGGCGAGCAGGTCCTCCATGGTGGCGCCGGTCTGGACCCGGACGGTGGTCGGCGAGTCGGCGGTCATCGCGGTGAGGTGGCGGCTGGTGTCCACGAGCAGGACGCGGGCGCTGTCCGGGGTCCCGTTGGCGACGGTGAGCGGCGCCCAGGTGTGCCGGTAGCCGGTGGCGCGCAGGCGCCAGCCGTTGGCGTGCGCCCAGTCGGCGAGCGCCGGCACCTCCTCGGGCGTGCGGGGCGCGCAGGTCCACAGCTGGTCGGTGCGGATCTCGCCGGACCAGTTCTGGAAGACCCGCTGGTACAACTCGGTGCCGGCGGGCAGGCCGGGCGGCACCGGGGTGGCCGCCTCGGCGCTGTCCGGGCCGATGGTGCCGCGCAGCAGCCAGGCCGCGCCGCCCAAGGCGGCCGAGGCGCCGAGCATCTGCCGCCTGGTGAGGCCGCCGCCCCTGGCGTTTCCACGAACCTTCCCGCGCCCGTTCCCCGCGTCCGTGTCCGCGTCCGGGGCCGGGGCCGTCCTCGACTCCGTCCCCGGGTCCGTCCCCCCGCGGTCTTCCGTGCCCCCGGTCATGCCCCGCCCTGTCGTCGTCATGAGTCCGCCCCCACTAGCCGGTCACCCGCGCCGAGCGGCGGTGATGCCGCGCAGCGATGATGCCGAGCAGCAGCAGTGATGCCGAGCAGCGGCGATCCGGGTGGGGCCGGTGTGAATCCGGCCTGGGCAGGAGCGTACGAAGTGGCGTACGGCAGTTTGAAGCACTCCACGCAGCTATTCATCCATTCGGGTGATCATGTTCCGGGCCGCGGCCGCTCCGGGCGCAGCGCGGAGCGGTGCGTGCGTCCGCCCCGGGCGGCTCCGTCCCGGCTGCCACGCGAAACCCTTGTCCACCGCCCGGACCTGCGCATACGTTGATCTTTTCCACCTCGTGCCCGGAGACACCGCCATGCCCGCACCCCTGATCGCCGCCACCACCGCCACCGCCGCCCCCACTGCCACCGTCACCGTGGCCGTCGCCCAGCCCGCCTGCGCCGACGCCGGCCGCCCGGACACCGTGGCCGTGAACGTCGAACGGCACGCGCAGGCCGTACGGGAAGCCGCCGCGCGCCTGGTGGTGTTCCCCGAGCTGTCCCTGACCGGTTACGACCTGGCCGCACCCGCGCTCGGCCCGGCCGATCCGCGCCTCGCCCCGCTGGTCGCCGCCTGCGCCGCGACCGGCACGACCGCCCTGGTCGGCGCGCCGGTCACCGAGCCCGACGGGGGCGAGTCCATCGCCACCCTGGCCGTCACCGGTGAAGGCGTCGCCGTCGTGTGTCGGAAGACGCGGCTGCACGGCGCCGAGCACGACCGGTTCACCCCCGGCCACGGGCCCGCCGTCCTGGAACTGGACGGCCTGCGGTTCGGCCTCGCGATCTGCGCCGACGCCGCCGATCCCGCGCACGCCGAGGAGACCGCCGCGCTCGGCATCGACGCCTACGTCGCCTCCACCCTGTACGGCGCGGGGCCCGCACAGGCCGCCCGCCGGGACGGGCACCTCCGCGACCGCGCCGCCACCCACGGGGTGTGGGCCGTGCTGGCCACTTCCGCCGGGGCGAGCGGCGAGCAGCCGCAGACCTCGGGCGGCTCCGGCTTCTGGGCGCCGGGCGGCGCCCTGGTCGCCCAGGCCGGCACCGCGCCGGGCGAACTGGTCCGCGCCGAGCTGCCCCGGCGGTGACGACGGGCGCGGCCGAGCTGTCCCGGCGGTAACGACCGGACGCGACGGTAACGACCGGATGCGGCCGGGCGGACCCGGCGGCAACGACGGGCGCGGCCCGGCCGTAACCGTGGATGCGGCCGGGCCGGAACGGCGAGCGTGGCCGGGCTGCAACACCGGATGCGGCCGGGCGGAAATACCCGGGGCCCGCGCGCGGCTGTGGTGATCGGAGACCGCTCGGGGCCGGACCACCGGCCCGTTCAGGAGGTGCAGCGCGTGATGGGTGACGAGCAGGAGAACCAGCGGGAGTACCGCGTCGAGCACGACTCGATGGGCGAGGTCCGGGTGCCGGCCGCCGCGAAGTGGCAGGCGCAGACGCAGCGGGCGGTGGAGAACTTCCCGGTGTCCGGCCAGCGGCTGGAGCGCGCGCACATCGCCGCGCTGGCCGGGATCAAGGCCGCCGCGGCCCGGGTGAACGGCCGTCTCGGCGTCCTGGACGAGGACACGGCGGCGGCGATCGCGGCGGCGGCCGAGGAGGTCGCCGAGGGGCGGTGGGACGACGAGTTCCCGGTGGACGTGTTCCAGACCGGTTCGGGCACCTCGTCCAACATGAACGCCAACGAGGTGATCGCCACCCTGGCCGCCGAGCGGCTGGGCCGCCCGGTCCACCCGAACGACCACGTGAATGCCAGCCAGTCGTCCAACGACGTCTTCCCGTCCTCGATCCACATCGCCGCCACCGCCGCCGTCACGCACGACCTGATCCCGGCGCTGGAGCACCTGGCGGAGGCGCTGGAACGCAAGGCCGCCGAGTTCGCGCAGGTGGTCAAGTCGGGCCGGACGCACCTGATGGACGCCACGCCGGTCACCCTCGGCCAGGAGTTCGGCGGCTACGCCGCTCAGGTGCGGCACGGGCGGGAGCGGCTGCTGGCGACGCTCCCCCGGGTCGCCGAACTGCCCCTCGGCGGCACGGCGGTGGGCACCGGGATCAACACCCCGCCGGGCTTCCCGGCGGCGGTGATCGAGGAGGTCGCCCGCACCACCGGCCTGCCGCTGACCGAGGCCCGGGACCACTTCGAGGCGCAGGGCGCCCGCGACGCCCTGGTCGAGCTGAGCGGGCAACTGCGCACGGTGGCCGTCGGCTTCACGAAGATCGCGAACGACCTGCGGTGGATGGGCTCGGGCCCGCGCACCGGCCTCGGCGAGATCAACCTGCCGGACCTGCAACCCGGTTCGTCGATCATGCCGGGCAAGGTGAACCCGGTGCTCCCCGAGGTGGTGCTGATGGTCGCCGCCCAGGTGGTCGGCAACGACGCGACGGTCACCCTGGCCGGCGCGAGCGGCAACTTCGAGCTGAACGTGATGCTCCCGGTGCTCGCCCGCAACGTGCTGGAGTCGGTGAGGCTGCTCGCCAACAGCGCCCGGCTGCTCGCGGACCGGACGGTGGACGGCATCACCGCCAACGTCGAACGGGCCCGGGAGTACGCGGAGTCCTCCCCCTCGGTGGTCACCCCGCTGAACCGCTACCTCGGGTACGAGGAGGCGGCGAAGGTCGCCAAGCAGGCGCTGGCCGAACGGAAGACGATCCGACAGGTCGTGCTGGAGCACGGCTACGTGGAACAGGGCAAGCTCACCCGGGAACAGCTCGACGAGGCCCTGGACGTCCTGCGGATGACCCGCCCGTGACGGCCACCCATCCGCCCATGACGGCCAACGACCCACCCGTGACGGCCGCGGCTCCCTGACGACGTGCGCCGGGGCGCGGAGGACGGTTCGGCCCTCCACGCCCCGGGGACGCGGACTGTCAGTGACGTCAGCTCTTGGCGCGGCCGGCCCGGCCGAGCCGCATCGCTGCTCCGTTCGCCGTGATCGTGGCCATCGAGATCGCCGCGAGACCGAGCAGGAACATCACGGCACCGACGATGACGCAGGTGACGATGTTCCTGCCCTGCGCGGCCGATCCGGAGACGAGCCAGGGAGAGACGATCGTCCACGCGCCGAGCACGGTGGCCGCCCAGGCCCTCGCGTGGGTGCGCTCGTAGGCCGACCCGTATCCCGCCATCAGCACGCAGTAGGCCAGGCCGACGATCAGGCAGGTCACGGTCAGCGTGTTGAAGGCGGTGAAGCCGACGATCCATGGCGATGCCGCCAGGAACAGGCCGGCCAGCACGGCCAGGGCCTCCGTGGCCTGGGCGCGCGGGGTCGAGGTGATCCGCTCGTAGTGCTCCCGGAGTTCGACGATGTCCGGGTGATGCTCCATGCCCATCGGAATCTGGGTAGACACCGATACCACCTCCTATGGTTCGGAACATGGAGGGCTCTTGCCCCGTACCCATTCTGGCGCTTATCCGATGATTTGCACCCTTTGGCCACAAATGATCGATAACCATCCGATCACGCCGGTGACCTGCGTCTCACCACTCCGGACCCCCATTGCCTATGCAATTCGTTGCATAGCAGGATGCGGGACATGGCACTGGAGCACGCGATCCTCGTCTCACTGCTGGAGCAGCCGGGCTCGGGCTACGAACTGGCCCGGCGCTTCGACCGCTCCATCGGGCGCTTCTGGACCGCCACCCACCAGCAGATCTACAAGGTGCTGCGGCGGATGGAGGCCGACGGCTGGGTCGCCGCCGAGGAGGTCGCCCAGGACGGCCGGCCGGACAAGAAGGTCTACTCGGCGGCCGACGCCGGACGGGCCGTGCTCGCCGACTGGCTGCGCGAACCGGTCGAGCCGGAGTCCGTCCGACACGAGCTCGCGGTCAAGATCCGCGCCGCCGCCTTCGACGACCCGGCCGCGCTGATCTCCGAGGTCGAACGGCACCGCGAGAGCCATGCCGCCCTGCTCGCCCGCTACCTGCACGGCGAGCAGCGCGACTTCCCCGACCTCACCGCGCTCGACACCCGGCAGGAGCTCCAGCACGTGGTGCTGCGCGGCGGCATCGAGTACGAGCGGATGACCCTCGCCTGGCTCGACGACGTGCTCGCCACCCTGCACCGCCTCGCCGCGGGTGACAGACAACAGGTAACAGATAACAGAATCTGAAATCTGTTAGTTGTCATCTGTTATCTGTTTGCTGTTCGCCGCCACCCAGCAGCCACCACCCGCCGCCCCTCACCCTCGACCCCCGGGAGCCCGTGATGCTCTTCAACCCGCGTACGTACGACCCCGCGCAGTTCGACGAGCCGACCCGCCGACTGCTGCGCGCGACCGTGGACTGGTTCGAGTCCCGCGGCAAGAAGGCGCTGATCGACACCTACGTCGACCGCACCTGGTACGCCGACTTCCTCGAATTCGCCGCCAAGGAGGGCCTGTTCGCGGAGTTCCTGACCCCGTCCGCGGCCGACCCGGGCAAGCGCTGGGACACCTCCCGGATCGCCGAGCTGAACGAGATCCTGGGCTTCTACGGCCTCGGCTACTGGTACACCTGGCAGGTCACCATCCTCGGCCTCGGGCCGGTCTGGCAGAGCAAGAACGAGGCCGTCCGGGCCCGCGCCGCCAAGCTCCTGACGGAGGGTCATGTCATGGCGTTCGGGCTCTCCGAGCGCACCCACGGCGCCGACATCTACTCCACCGACATGATCCTCACCCCGGACGGCGAGGGCGGTTTCACCGCGACCGGCTCCAAGTACTACATCGGCAACGGCAACGTGGCCGGCCTGGTCTCAGTGTTCGGCCGCCGCTCCGACGTCGAGGGCCCCGAGGGCTACGTCTTCTTCGCCGCCGACAGCCGCCACGACGCGTACCACCTGGTCAAGAACGTCGTGAACGCCCAGATGTACGTCAGCGAGTTCCGGCTGGAGGGCTACCCGGTGCGCGCCGAGGACGTGCTGCACACCGGGCAGGCCGCCTTCGACGCCGCGCTGAACACCGTCAACGTCGGCAAGTTCAACCTCTGCACGGCCTCGGTCGGCATCTGCGAGCACGCGATGTACGAGGCCGTCACGCACGCCCACAACCGGGTGCTGTACGGCCGGAAGGTCACCGACTTCCCCCACGTGCGGCGGGAGTTGACCGACGCGTACGCCCGCCTGGTGGCGATGAAGATGTTCAGTGCGCGGGCCGTGGACTACTTCCGCACCGCCTCCCCCGAGGACCGCCGCTACCTGCTGTTCAACCCGATGACCAAGATGAAGGTCACCACCGAGGGCGAGAAGGTCATCGACCTGATGTGGGACGTCATCGCGGCCAAGGGCTTCGAGGCGGACACCTACTTCGACAAGGCGGCGAAGGACATCCGCGGCCTGCCGAAGCTGGAGGGCACCGTCCACGTCAACCTGGCGCTGATCCTCAAGTTCATGGGCAACTACCTGTTCGCCCCGAGCGACTACGCCCCGGTGCCGACCCGGCTGGACGCCACCGATGACGCCTTCCTGTTCCGCCAGGGTGCGGCACGCGGCCTCGGCGCGATCCGTTTCCACGACTGGCGCACCGCGTACGACCGCCACACCCAGCTGCCGAACGTCGCCCGCTTCCGCGAACAGGCCGACGGCTTCTGCGAGTTGCTCCTCAGCCACGCACCGAGCAAGGAGCAGCAGGCGGACCTGGACTTCCTGCTGGAGATCGGCCAGCTGTTCGCACTGATCGTCTACGGCCAGCTGGTGCTGGAGCAGGCGGAGCTGACCGGCCTGGACGAGGACGTCCTGGACCAGATCTTCGACGCGCTGGTCCGCGACTTCTCCGCGCACGCGACCGAGCTGCACGGCAAGGCCTCGACGACCCCGGAGCAGGCCGCCTGGGCGTTGGCGAACGTGCGCCGGCCGGTCGCCAACGCGGAGCGGGCCGCCGCCGTGTGGGCCCGGGTCGAGGAGCTGTCGGGCGCGTACGAGATGCGGCCGTAGCCGCCTCGCAGAACGAGGAACGAGCCCGAGGGTGCGGGCCGGGGGGCCCGGGCGCGCCCTCGGCCCCCCGGCCCGCACCCCAGGCCCGCGCCCTCGGTGCCCCGCCCGACGCCGCCCGGACGTACCGTGGAACACGGAGGGCGCGTCATGCACGGCACCGGGACCCACTTCACCGACCGGACCGACGCGGGCCGGCGGCTGGCCGCCCGCGTGGGCCACTTGGGCGGCGCCGACACCGTGGTGGTGGCCCTGCCCAGGGGCGGGGTTCCGGTGGCCGCCGAGGTGGCGGCCGCGCTCGGCGCGCCGCTGGACATCTGCGTGATCCGCAAGCTCGGCGTGCCCTACCAACCCGAGCTGGGCATGGGGGCGATCGGCGAGGACGGCGTCCGGGTGCTGAACGAGCAGGTCATCCGGCTGGCCGGGGTCGGCGACGACCAGCTGGCCGCCGTGGAGCGGCGCGAGCGCACCGAGTTGGAGCGCCGGGCCCGCCGCTACCGGGGCGGCCGCCCGCCCGCCGACCTGCGCGGCCGCACGGTGATCGTGGTGGACGACGGCGTCGCCACCGGCTCCACCGCCCGGGCCGCCTGCCGGATCGTCCGGGCCCGGGGCGCGGCCCGGGTGGTGCTCGCCGTCCCGGTGGCCCCGGCGGACTGGACGCAGCGCCTGTCCGAGGTCGCCGACGAGCTGGTCTGCGTCGGTACGCCGTCGCCGTTCTTCTCGATCGGCGAGTTCTACGGGGACTTCGCGCAGACCGGCGACGAGGAGGTCCTGCGGCTGCTCGCCGAGGCCGCGGGCGGGCGCGTGCCAGGGCCGGTGGGCGTGGACCGCGAGCTGGTCCTGCGCGCCGCCGGTGTGCGCCTCGCCGGCCGGCTGACCGTCCCCGCCGCACCGAGCGGCATCGTGCTCTTCGCGCACGGCAGCGGCAGCGGCCGGCGCAGCCCGCGCAACCGGCACGTCGCCCGGTACCTGAACCGCTCCGGGCTGGCCACGCTGCTGTTCGACCTGCTCACCGAGGCGGAGGAGCCGGACCGCCGCAAGGTGTTCGACGTCGGTCTGCTCGGTGACCGGCTGACCGCCGTCGCCGAGGAGCTGGGCCGGCTGGAGGAGACCCGCGGCCTGCCGCTCGGCCTCTTCGGCGCCAGCACCGGCGCCGCGGCCGCGCTGCACACCGCCGCCGCCCTGCACACCGCCACCTCGCTCGGGCCCGCCGTCGGCGCGGTGGTCTCCCGCGGCGGGCGCCCCGACCTCGCCGGTCCCGACGTCCTGGGCCGGGTGAGCGCCCCGACGCTGCTCGTGGTCGGCGGCCTGGACACCACCGTGATCGACCTGAACCGGCGGGCCCGGGCCCGGCTGCACTGCGTGAGCGAACTGGCGGTGGTGCCGGGTGCGGGCCATCTGTTCGAGGAGCCGGGCACGTTGGACCAGGTCGCCGAGCTCGCCGGGGCCTGGTTCCTGCGCCACCTCGCCCCGCCCGGGACCGTCCAGGAGCCGGTGTCGCGGACCCCGTGAACCGGCCCCGATCGCAGCGCATTTTGCGCAGCCGAATGCGGGATTTCCTGATCAGCTTGTACACATTGAACAGTGAAATCCCGACCTGTTGCCCAGCTACCCGGACAGGAGCAAGCTCTCCGCCAGCCGCACCGCCCACCCGTTCGCGGCGCGGCCGCCTCAAGCGGACGCCTCAGAGCCGAGGCCAAAAGTGGAGGAACGACCGATGACCCCGCAGTCCCACGCCCTTGAGCTGACCCCCGAGGAGCGCGAGGCCGGCCTCGACGCCGACCAGCTGCGCCGCCTCGTCGGCCTCGTCGAGCACGACCCGGCCACCGACCCGTTCCCGGTCACCGCGCAGGACGCGGTCGTCTTCGTGGTCGGCAACGCCACCCAGACGGCCCAGTTCTACCAGGCCGTGTTCGGCATGGAGCTGGTCGCCTACTCCGGCCCGGAGACCGGCCGTCGCGACCGCAAGGCCTTCGTGCTCCGCTCCGGCTCCTGCCGCTTCGTGATCAAGGGCGGGGTGCTGCCGGACAGCCCGCTGCTGGACCACCACCGCCGCCACGGCGACGGCGTCGTCGACCTGGCCCTGGAGGTCCCGGACGTCGACAAGTGCATCGCGCACGCCCGCGCAACCGGCGCGACCGTCCTGGAGGAGCCGAACGACGTCTCCGACGAGAACGGCACCGTGCGCCGCGCGGCCATCGCCACCTACGGCGAGACCCGCCACACCCTGATCGACCGCTCCCGCTACCACGGCCCCTACCTGCCGGGGTACATCACCGCGCAGAGCAAGGTCCAGCACCCGGAGGGCTCGCCCAAGCGCCTGTTCCAGGCCCTCGACCACGCCGTCGGCAACGTCGAGCTGGGCCGGATGGACGAGTGGGTTTCGTTCTACAACCGGGTCATGGGCTTCGTGAACATGGCCGAGTTCGTCGGCGACGACATCGCCACCGACTACTCCGCCCTGATGTCCAAGGTCGTCGCCAGCGGCAACCACCGGGTGAAGTTCCCGCTCAACGAGCCGGCCATCGCCAAGAAGCGGTCGCAGATCGACGAGTACCTGGAGTTCTACACCGGCCCCGGCTGCCAGCACATGGCGCTCGCCACCAACGACATCCTCACCACCGTCGACGTGCTGCGCTCGCGCGGCGTGGAGTTCCTCAACACCCCCGACTCGTACTACGACGACCCGGAGCTGCGCGCCCGGATCGGCAAGGTGCGGGTGGACATCAACGAGCTGAAGTCGCGCGGCATCCTGGTCGACCGCGACGAGGACGGCTACCTGCTGCAGATCTTCACCAAGCCGATCGGCGACCGCCCCACCGTCTTCTACGAGTTCATCGAGCGGCACGGTTCGCTGGGCTTCGGCAAGGGCAACTTCAAGGCGCTGTTCGAGGCGATCGAGCGCGAGCAGGACGCCCGCGGCAACCTGTGAGTGCCGGGGAGCCCTGAGCACGGGGAGTCCTGAACACGGGGGAACCCCGGGCGCTGAGCAGCTCTGAACACTGAGAAGCTCTGAGCACCGGGGAACTCTGAGCACGGTCGGGCGTACCGTGAGGACGGTCGGCTGAGCACGGTCGAGGAGGAGCAGGGAGATGGCGTACTACCGGCAGCTGGGCAGCATCCCGCCCAAGCGGCACACCCAGCACCGCACACCCGAAGGCGGGCTGTACTACGAGGAGTTGATGGGCGAGGAGGGGTTCTCGTCGGACTCCTCGCTGCTCTACCACCGGGGTATCCCCTCGGCCGTGGTGAACGCGGTGCCGTGGGAGCTGCCGGACCAGTCCACGGTGCCCAACCACCCCCTGCTCCCCCGCCACCTCAAGCTGCACGAGCTGTTCGCGGACCAGGAATGGAAGTCCGCGGACGTCATCGGCAGCCGCCGCCTGGTCCTCGGCAACGGCGACGTGCGGATCTCGTACGTCGCCGCCGGGGCCCCGAGCGAGCTGTACCGCAACGGGCTCGGTGACGAGTGCGTGTACGTGGAGTCCGGCTCCGGCACGGTCGAGACGGTCTTCGGCTCGATCGAGGTCGGCCAGGGCGACTACGTGATCATCCCGCGCGCCACCACCCACCGCTGGGTGCCGGCCGGGGACGAACCGCTGCGCGCGTACTGCATCGAGGCGAACAGCCACATCACCCCGGCCAAGCGCTACCTCTCCAAGTACGGGCAGCTGCTGGAGCACGCGCCGTACTGCGAGCGGGACTTCCGCGGCCCGGTCGGCCCGCTGGTCGTCGACGCCGACGGGGATGCCGCCGGAGACGCCTCCGGAGACGTCGACGTGCTGGTCAAGCACCGCGGCCCGAACGGTGTCTCGGGCACCCGCTACACCGTGCCGCACCACCCCTTCGACGTGGTCGGCTGGGACGGCTGCCTGTACCCGTACGCCTTCAACATCCGGGACTTCGAACCGATCACCGGCCGGGTCCACCAGCCGCCGCCGGCCCACCAGGTGTTCGAGGGCAACGGCTTCGTGATCTGCAACTTCGTTCCCCGCAAGGTGGATTACCACCCGCTGTCGATCCCGGTGCCGTACTACCACGCCAACGTGGACAGCGACGAGGTCATGTTCTACTGCGGCGGCGACTACGCGGCCCGCAAGGGCTCGGGCATCGGCCAGGGCTCGATCTCGCTGCACCCCGGCGGGCACACCCACGGGCCGCAGCCGGGCGCGTACGAGCGCAGCATCGGCGTGGAGTTCTTCGACGAACTCGCCGTCATGGTGGACACGTTCCGCCCGCTGGAGCTCGGCGAGGGCGGCCGGGCCGGCGAGGACGGCAACTACGCCTGGACCTGGGCCGGTCGGGGGCCCGGGCGATGAGCGCCGCCTCGTCCGCCGTGACCAACCGGACGGGCCCCGGGGCGATCCCCGAGCTGTTCCACGGGCTCTTCGACGACGCCGCGGTGTTCCCCCCGGGGAACCTGCCGGTCGCCGAGGCGGTGCCCGCGCACCGCGGGCACC
>NZ_JBHWIJ010000053.1:0-3591 GCF_042732255.1 Kitasatospora sp. NPDC059803
CGCCGCCCGGGCCCGTCAGGCCGCCGCCCGCGCCAGGAGCGCGGCCGCCGAGGCCACCCGCGCGGCGAAGGCCACCGTCGCGATCGCGAACCAGGCCGCCGCCGCAGCCGGCGACGCCCAACGGGCCGCCAACGACGCAGCCGCGCACGCCGAAGCGGCGGCCACGGCAGCCGAGGAGGCGGCCAAGCACGCCGGCGACGCGTCGAACGCGGCCGACGTCGCGAAGTCGGCCGCCGACTCGGCCGACTCCTACGCCAACTCGGCGGCGAACTCCGCCAAGCAGGCCCACAACGTCACCGGCATCGCCCGCGCCAGCGACCAGGAACGCCTCGACGCCCAGCAGGCCGAGGAGATGGGCAAGGCCGACGAGGCCTCCCGCGCCGCCGACCTCAAGGCGAAGACCGCAGCCTGGGAGTCCGGGAAGGCAACCCAGCTCGCCGCCGACACCGAGCAGCTCATCAAGGACGCCACCGCAGCCGGGGCCGATACGAAGACCGCCGTGCTGAAGGGCCGCCAGGCCGCGCTGCGGCTGCTGGACTCCGCCGGCCCGTGGACGAAGGCCGCCGCCCAGAGCGCGCTGGAGGGCGACGACAACGCCGTCCAGGAATTCCTGAGCAGCGGTCTGACGACCGCCCGCGACTACGACGACCGCACCAGCGTCATGGCGATCGCCAAGTCCCCCGGCAAGCTGGAGAAACGCCTCGCCGCCGAGACCGCGACCGTCGGAACCTCCGACCAGGTCCGGGCGTTCCTGGCCACCGGCCAGTACCCGGGCAAGGACGACGACGACCGCGTCCGGCTGTCCCAGATCATGGCTGCCGGCGGACCGGGTGTGAAGGAAGCCGCCGGCAAGGCCCTCGACGGCACCATCGACGACGTCCGCGCCTTCCTGGCCACCGGCCAGTACAAGGCCCGCGACGACGACAACCGCGTCCTCGTCAGCCAGGCCCTCGCCAACGGCGGCCCCGAGGTCAAGGCAGCCGCCCAGGCCGTCCTGTCAGGCCCGGCCGACCGCCTGGTGCCGTTCCTGCAGTCGGGCCTGTTCACCGCCCAGCAGCGCGACGCGATGACCGCCACCCACGTGGCCACCGTCGCGTCCTACCTCGCCACCATCGACGGTTCCGTCGCCCAGGCCCGCCAGTACGCCGCCCAGGCCGCCCAGTCCTACGCCGACGCCCGCGGCGCCTCCGACGAGGCGAAGAGGTACGCCAACCAGGCCAGCCAGTCCGCCCAGCAGGCCCAGGGCTTCGCCACCCAGGCCGCCCAGTCCGCCCAGGCCGCCCAGGCCTCGGCGGCGCAGGCCGCCCAGTCCGCCAAGCAGGCCCAGGCATCGGCGGCCACCGCCAACACGGCGGCCCGCAACGCCGGCGTCTCCGCGGCCATGGCCACCGGCTACGCCGCCCAGGCGAGCAAGTACGCGGCCGACGCCAAGACCGCCTCCGACCAGGCGAAGGCCTCCGCCGCCGCCGCTGCCAAGAGCAGGGACGAGGCGAAGACGGCAGCCGACGAGGCCCTGGCCGCCGTCTTCACGAAGCAGCAGGACGAAAGCACCGACGGGAAGCTGCAGAACGCAACCGCCTCCGTCGACGACCAGGGCCGGATCTCCTTCATCGACGCCGTTCCTCAGGGTGATCCGAACACGGAGATCGTCAAGGACAACCTGGACCGCTGCGAAGCGGGTGACATGATGCTGTCGGCCTACGGCCATGTGCTGAAACCCCTGGACACCACGGTCTGGCGCAACGATGCGGCAGGAAAGCCGGTCTGTACCGTCACCCTCACGGTCAAGGCCACCGGCACCACCGACTACATCCTGAAGACCTGCCCCGAACCGAACCTCACGATCGCCGCCTGCCGCGGCAAGTACACCGTCTGGAACACGGTCCTCCTCAACAGCTCCCCGCTGGAGGTCCAGTACCCGCAGACCGTCGATGTGACCTACGCCGAGTACGTCAAGAAGTACCGGCCGACGGTGGACACCGGCAAAATCCTGTACGACATGTTCGTCGACGACTTCGTCAAGTGCTACAACGACCCCGACTTCAACAAGTCCTGCGCCCTCGCCGCAGCCAACGCCGCCCCGTTCATCCCCGTCCTGGCCAAGAGCGTCAAGGCCGTCGTCGCGTTCCGCTACGCGCTCACCACCGGCATCGGTATCGAAGACGCCAAACTCGCCGTTCAGGCCTCACTCGACGGCTACAGCAAGGCGGCCCTCGCCAAGGTGACCGCCACCGCCGACGCCGTCGCCAGATTCCGCAACTCGCTCAAGACCGGAATCGGCACTGACACCGCGCTCGAAGCACTCCGGAGCGACATCAACGTCGACCGAACACTGATTCAACGATTCGAGGCCCTGGCGTCGGCGGTACTCGGAATCTGCAAGCGGAACAGCTTCCCTGCCGGCACCCATGTGCTCATGGCCGACGGCACGAGCCGTCCGATCGACCAGATCCGCACCGGCGACTCGGTGCTGGCGACCGACCCGACCACCGGCACCACCGGGCCGGAGAACGTCGGGGCCGCCTTCTACACCCCCGACGACCATGACTTCACCCAACTCACGGTCACGGGGCCGAACGACGTCACCGGAGCCATCACCTCCACCGACCACCATCTGTACTGGTCGGAAGGCAAACAGAGCTGGCTCAACGCCTCCGACCTCGTCGCCGGCGACACCGTCCGGACCACGGACGGACAGGCCGTCCGGATCACCGGCACGCGGCACTGGACGTCCCCGCAGCCCGCGTACAACCTCACCGTCAACGACATCCACACCTACTACGTTCTCGCGGGCGCAGTCCCCGTTCTGGTGCACAATGCGGGCTGCTGGGAGGTGTCTGAGGACGTCCTGGACGAGATCTTCGACGCCCACGGGCCGGCTGTCACCGACGGCGTCGAGTACAACATCAGGCGGTACAACGACGGCGATGTGTCCCACGCGCCGAACGGCATCGGTACGAACCCCAAGGCGCTGGCCGAGTACCTCGCGCTGCCCCGGATCTTCAAGTACAAGGACATCGAAACCGGGAACGAGATCTTCTTCGACGAGGCCAGGCAAATCATCGTGATCAAGACCCGAACCAACATCCACGCCTACAACTACACTACGAAGTCCTGGAAAAGCGCCGTGGGAACGAAGTACATGGAGAAGTAGGCGAAATGAAGACCGAATACATCGACGGAGAATACGTCCTGAAGCTGAACCGGAGTGAGCTGGTGGTCGTCATCTCCGCGATGCTGACCGCGGACAACCTCACCGCGTCGGACGAAGCCCTCTGGGACTACATCGGCCGCACGCGGGAGGACTTCCAGGAGATGACGACGCGAATCGCCGACTTCTGCCGGTCGGTTCCGTATACGCCCGACGGGGATTCCTTGCCCTAGCGGAGGAAACCCGTAAGGACCTGATACCAGAACACTAGTGAGGCCGGGGCGGCGGAACCGCGGAAAACCCCCCCCCCGGCCGCCCCCCCCGCTTGCAACCCCGCCGCCGCGCGCCCGCACACCCCCCCCCCCGGCCACCCCCCGGTTGCCCCCCACCCCCGTCGGCGGCAACCGGGGCTTCGCCGTTCCCGGGCCCGCCCGGCGCCG
>NZ_JBHWIJ010000053.1:3601-13044 GCF_042732255.1 Kitasatospora sp. NPDC059803
AAACCTTTAAGGTAATTTTACAATACCTATTGTGTGGCCTGGGTGGCTAACGGGTGAATTGGCCGCGGCCTGCCAGGCCTCGCCGTTGCATCCCGGACGGCTGCGAGCCGACATACCCCAGCCGCGGCTCATTCCGAACCCTCCAGCGGCAGCCCGACCCACTGCCAGCCGCCCCGACGCCGACCTCGCCCTGTTCGCCTACATCGACGGCTGGTACAACACCCGCCGTATCCAAAAGCGCCTCGACTGGCTCAGCCCCGACGAGTACGAAGCCAAGCACTACACCGACCAGGCGACCACCGAACCAGTGACCATCCAACCATCCAACCATCCTGACCAGATAATCACCACCGCCCGCACAGCGGGCGAAGCTCACAGCGCCGCCACACCGGTGGCATGTATGGCTGGAACTCATCTGGGGCGTACGCGCAGCCTGCTCGTAGCGTCGAACCCAGGACAGCCCCGCCACGGGGCTTGATTCATGGGGGAATCATGCACATACGCAAGACCATCGCGGCCGCGGTGATCGCGGGTGCCACCGCGCTTTCGGGCCTGGCTATCGCGCCCACCGCCCACGCAGATGGCGACTGTGGGGCACCGTGGAACAACGTCGGCTCGCCCGGCAACCTGTACATCAACTCATACCGGACCTACGTTGGTCAGGTTGAGCAGCAGTACCAGCACTGCAGTTCAACCGTCACCAACGTTCGGGCCCACTTCCAGTGGTCCGGCACATTCCAGCAGACCAACGCAGGCGCCACGATTCATGTCTCGGTGTTCTCGCCGTACTACGGGCAGGCAGGCGACCAGTACCTCGACACCAACACCAAGGACGTCTACTCCTGGCCCGGGATCGAAATCCACCACGCCAACCCCGATCGCTGGGAAGCCCAAGCCATCCTGGTTCCGTGCCGTCTGGTCAACTCGGCGGCGGAAAGCACTTACTGGGACTACGGCACCGGATCCCCGTACGGGATCCCCGTGCAAAGCAGCTGCTGACGCTACACCCTGGAACCAGGGCCCGGACAGGCCAAGTCCCGACCATCGTGACCTCGATCTTGCATGAGGGTCCGTCGGCTTGCCGACGGACCCTCTCCGCTCCCCCGGGCTGTGCCTCGACAGCGGGGCAGCTGGCGGCCTGCGCCCGGCTGTGGGAGCGGGCGGGCCCGGACGACCGGGTCAGGGCGTGGGAACGGCGCTGGCGGGCGTTCCCACGGCTGCTGGTGGCCCTGGTCGGCACGGAGGCTGCTGGGGTGCGCGGCGCGGTGGCGGACCTGCGCCTCGCCGCCGAGGAGAACCCGGCCACCGCCGACATGCTGGCCGCTGTCCCGGCCGGCGCCGCCCGCATCGAGGACCTCATCCAGCGCGGACCGTCCGCGCCCGTCTGGCACTCACTCGGCGCCCGGGGCGGGCGGGCGTACGGATGGACTGCGCCGTAGGCAGCGGGGCCGGTTGTCATCACAGGGTTGATCACTTTGTTCTGCGCTGACAGAACGAACGAGCGGGGCGGGGCCGGCATCAAGGTGCCCGGCCCGCCCTTACCAATGCTTTGACCTGTGGCGCTATCGCGCTGTGACCGGGCCCCCACGGTATCCGGCCCATACCTTGACGACCCAGTTCCTGGCGGGCAAGGCTGACAGTACCCCCCAGTGGTGCACGGGGCGCCGGGCGGCCTTGTCCCAGTTCGCGTCGGCCGTCGCGTACTTCCCGGTGAGCAGAGCCAACGGGCGGGGGGATCGACTCCACCCATGGCCGGCGCCGTCAACGCGGCGGCTGGCCGACGCGTTCCAGGGAGGTATACAGCGGTTCGGCTACGGTGCTGGCGAGACGGCGGTGGGCCACGTCGGTGGTCTGGCGCGCGGGCAGGTGACCTACCCTCCGGCCATCGGGGAGTGGACTCCACGTCTCGCATTCCCCGGCCGTCCGAGGACTTCCAGCAGCGCCCCGACCTGGCCGTGCCAGCGCGGTGCTCGACGACGACCGCCTCCGTGGGCGGAGCGGACACCATCGGCGCCGTCATCGTGGCCAGCGTCACCGGGGGCACCTTCCCGCGGGCGGAGCGGACACTTCCTGACCTGCGGCGCAGCGAACCTCCACCGCAGACAGAGCGGATGCTGGCGCCACCATGGCGATGGCACTCGACGAGAGCGCCGAACAGCAGATGAGTATCAGCGTCAATGTCAGCGGTGATCGCCATCATGGGGACATGAGCAACCCGAATCTGGCCACCGGCAGGGTCTGGCGGCTCCACCGCGGCGACCTTGAGGTTGCCCAGCTGGCGGTGACCGGCGCCGATTGGCCCTGGATGCACGCCGACGTCGAGACACTTTCCGGCTTTGAAGAGTTCCGTCCACTCTTCGCGGAGCAGGAGCGGGCCATCGACGAAGAGGACTGGGAGCAGCTCGACGAGTGCTACTTCCGGATCCGCGGTGCGCTCACCATGACGTTTCCCGACGGAAGTCCCGTCGCTGAGTTCATGCTGCACATCCACGACGACGGCACCGCCGGCTGGCGATGGCACGACGAGCCCTTCGGCACGGTGAACCAGTGACGCGCTGGGTTCGCTGCTTCTGGGGTGAGGAGGCCGTCTGCTTCTACTTCGAGCTGGACACCGATGGGCACGTGATCCGGCAAGTCGAGTTACAGGAGCCCGGAAGCAAGGCGCTGGCCGCCGCGTCGCTGGCCGAGTGGCAAGAAGCCCAAAGTGCCGGTCAGCTGGCTGAATACGAGAGTGTTTACGGTCTGACTGCGGAACTGCCCATCTCCCAGTGGGAGGGGCACGACCCGCAGTGGTTGTTGGCCGATGAGTTCGAGATCGTTTGGTCGACTGCCCGTCGGCAGCTTCAGTGGCGTCAGCGGCGACATCCTTCCTGAGCACCTCCGCTGCTGCGGGCTCTGATCAGGAAACTGCCATCTTCAGTGCGAAACCGGGCGTCAAGCGTCTCGCCATCCTGACAACGCCCTGCTCAAGCGGCATCACCTCTGCCGTGATCGATGAGACACGTCATCAGCACCACCTTCGGGTCTTCCACAACGCCTTGTTACTCCATCAGGAAGTCGCCGGTCAGCCTGTCACCCCGCAGGTCAACGGCCCCGCCCCTGCAAGATCTAATGAGACTGGACAAGAGCTCACACCGAGTCATCCAGGTGATGGAAGGCCCCTTCGAACTCTCCCGAAGCAAGCAGCTCGGTGATCACGGTCACCATCTCCCGGATGCCGGGATCTCGAACGATCAGCCCGTCCGAGCACCAGAAGCTCCGTCCACCTGCCGCTTCTCCTGTCTCCTCCCATCTCTTCATCAACCGGCTGACCTCGGCGACGGTGAAGATCGTTGCGCTCCAGCGTGAGCCGTCGGGGAGGCGGACCTCGGTATCGACGTTGCAGACCTCGTCGAGTGCCTCATCGGGGTTCGGGAGGAAGGAAGCCTCGAAGCCATCGGTTCGGACGCGGTAGTAGGGGCCGTCCCATCCGGCCTCGGATCGCAGTTCCGTGCTCGTGTTGGTCACTTGGGGAGGGTCCCAGCGCATGACGCCGGGCACAACTGGCTTACGGGCAGCTGATCACACTGGTGACATCTCTGCCGGTGAGCAGGTAGTTTGCGGGAGGACAGAGAGAAGAGTTCGCATGGACTCCCGGATCGCCCGCATCCGACGCAAGCTGGCCAAGGTGCCCTATGCCGCGCTGCGAAGCCATTCCTTCGGTGAAGAGAAGCACGGGTTCCGCCTCGAACCCCCGTTGCCGGACGCGAAGGTCGACGAGTTCGAGGCCGATCACCACGTCGAACTGCCTGATCCCTACCGAGGCTTCCTGACCACACTGGGCGGGGGCGGAGCCTCGCCTTTCTGCGGCCTGCTGCCGTTGCCGTCATGTCGGCTGTTCACGATGGACCCGCAAGGTGAGCCCGGCCGCCCTCGGGGGTTCACGTTCGCCGACGGTCCGTCTCACCGAAGTGACCTTTTCCTGCACATCATCGAGGCAGGGTGCACCGACCTGGTGCTTCTCGGTATCACCGGTCCCCTGGCCGGCCGCGTCGTCACCGGAAACGCCGACGGCTTCTGGGGCCCCAACGTCTCATCGGCCACCGACTTCCTGGCCTGGTACGAACGCTGGCTCGACCACATGCTCGACGGCCGAGACAACCGTGACCTGGAACTGACCTCGCCCGCCCTGCGAGCGCCTCTCGACCGGGCCCTGAGGAAGCGCTGCGACCGAGGGGATCTGTCACGCAACCGAGAGTCCGGAGCCATGTCATCCGATTGAGAACGAGCCGGAGTCGCCAGCCGCTCCGCCGGTCCACCTCCGCACGGGCGGAGCGGACCTACTGGCCGATCCGTGGTATCCGGCACAGGCGAGCTGGATTCATGACGAGTGAATTCCTCACCAGGTGGCGAGCCACTGGTCGTTGCCGCAGATCCTCACCGGGCTGGGGTGGCCGTCGGTCGAGCGGCCGTGGAAGTCCGTGGCGCACCAGCTCGCGCAGATCCTCGGCGGCCACCACGGGGTGTTCGGTGAGGCTCTGTCCCCCGCTGCGATGGCCGATCCGCTGAAGGCGCTGCGCGGGCTGGGCGCGGACGGCTGGGCCGAGCAGCGGGAGGAGCCCGTCCGGGCGGTGTTCGGGATCTGTGGATCGCCGGCGGCGCCGGAGCGACTGCTGCCCGCGGGTGCGGCGGCGGTGACCGGAGTGGTGGTGCTGGCGTGGAAGCCGATCGGATCGACTGCTGCGGACGGCGCTGTGGAAGCGTGCGCCGTCCCCATGCCCACCCCGAGCGCGGCCACCGAAGCCGTCGCGACGGCCAAGGCTTTGAATTTCGCCTGCACGCGAAGAACACTTCCCGATTCCGGGGCCTCGCGATTCAAGCGATCCCCTGAACGACAGTATCGGGCCCACCTGCCCGAGGCTGCGATGAAGTGACAAGTAGACAGCGGCGCTCCGCCCACACTCGCGGTTTCCCTCTCGCCAGCGCGCACGGGACGCAGGCCGGACGCGCTGTCCGGTGCGCATCTCGGGCGCCGCGGCGGCACGTGTCGAAGTGATGGAATATCAGTCGTCCTGGCCGCCCGCCGACCGGCGCCTCTACGCCCCGCCGAGCAGCCAAGTGACCTGGTATCTATGGGACATGAAAGATTGGAAAGAAGATCGGATCGCTGCGGCCGAGCGTGCTGAGAACCCCACGGTGCTGGCCCGGATGCGGACCGGCTGGGCTGTGATCGGCGACACGCAGCACCTTCCCGGGTACTGCCTGCTGCTGTACGCGGGCACTGCGAACCACCTGACGGATCTGCCCCGGGACGAGCGGTCCCGCTTCCTGCTCGACCTTTCTCTCCTGGGGGAGGCTGTCGAGGCTTCGTGCGGCAGGCGGGACCAGGCCTTCCGTCGGCTGAACTACGAGGTGCTCGGGAACTCGTGGGAGCACCTCCACGGTCACATTCACCCGCGCTACGAGTGGGAGCCGCCGCGCCTTCTCCACAGCCCGGTGTGGTGTTACGGAGATGAGCGGACTGCCCCGAAACACCGTTTGGGTCCGCAGCATGAGGAACTGCGTGCGGAAATCGCCCACGCCTTGACGGGCATTCTTTCCGAGGCCTACGAGCAGGCGTAGCCCAAGCAGGCCGAATGGCCGGGGACAAGTCCGCCGCCGAGACTCTGATCCGCACGGTTCGGCCGAGCACTGCCGGCTGAACGCCGACCCATGAGGAGCCGTCACGACTCTGAGACTGGGATCGCCTGACACGGAGTGGGACAACCGGAGGTGTGCAGGTCAGGGCCTCGCCGGCTGACACCGGGCCGACGAGGTGTAGCGGCGAGTGCGCGAGCACGCCCGTCCCGCCCGGCCGGTAGCCGCGCTGACCGGCGAGGACGGGGAGCTCCTCAACACCTGGTGCGACCGGTTCGGAAAGGCTGCCTGATGACACGCCCACGACCAGCGGCGTCGACCTGGCCCGCACCGCCCTGCGCGCGGCTCGCCCCACCGCCCGCACGAACGGCGACGCCACAGGCTGCGTGCACGGCCAACCTTCTTTTTGTACGGGGGAGTTGTGAGTGTGCGGTGGAGGCGATCGGGGCATGATCTGACAAATGCATGCCAGGTGTCGGCGGTGTGACCGCCTGGCGCCTCCCCTCCCCGAGGAGTCCTCTTGGCGAACACCTTCCTGCGGCGGCTGTCCTTACCCGCCGCGCTCGCCGTCCTGACCGTGGCGGCTTCGGCCTTCGGCGCCGGCACGGCCCACGCGGCCGAACCGGGCGGCCCGTGCGACCCCCGCGTGGACCGGTACGGGCTGTACGAGGTCTCGACCGCCGTCGTCGACCCGGTGCTCACGCACTGGAAGGGCATCACCATCGCCCCCGGCACCACCGGCTCCATCGAGACCACCGTGACCGAGGTCCAGAACGTCAGCACCACGTTCAACGCCTCGACCGAGATCAACTCGGAGGTGGGCGCGTTCTTCGCCAAGGTCTCCATCAAGGTCGGGTTCTCCGTCCAGAACACCAAGTCCAGCACCAGCACGTGGTCCCAGAAGGTCACGCTGAACTTCTCCCGCCCCGGCGACTACGCGGTGTTCAAGGGCACAAACCGCGTCCAGGGCAAGGCCGACGCGTACGTCTGCCTCCCCCGCTACCCCCCGAGCAGCGACCCCGGCGACGGCTACTGGGCCTACGCCTTCGGCTCCCACCCCACCTACAGCACCTTCGACGCCGAGATCGAGGGCACCGTCTCCTGCGACACGCCGGTCTCCCCCGGCACCGTCCAGGAGCTCGCACGCAACAAGCTCGTCTGCCACTGAGCGCCCCGGGGCCGGCCACACCCCTGGCCGGCCCCGGGCTGCGGCGGCGCGCGTGATCGCGAGGTCGGCCATGCGGTGCAGGACGACGGAACACGCGGAGGCCGGCCGGCGGCTGGAACCCGCCTCCGCCCAGCCCCGTGAATCCGATGGGGCAACTGCCGTTGTGCACGAGCACTGGTGTGCTGCCCGCCAGCACGTAGCAGGTGTGGACGGTTTCGACGGGTGATGTCGTACGCGGGCTGGGAGGTCTTCCCGCCCGCCCGCTGCCCAAGCTCGATGCCCGCCGCCGTCGCCTGCTGTACCGATCCCATGGCGATCTTCTGACGGTCAGTCATAACGTTTTGGTCGCAAGGGGAACAGGGCGCGCCCTGCTGCCGTCCTATAAGGATGCGGAGCACTCGCGTCGGTTCGATCCTAGGGGGAATCGCTGTGGTGGAATCCTGGTTTGCGGTGGAAGCAGGAGGCCCCGATGCTGTCCTCGACCTGCGCGACTGGCTGGCCGACGAGCCGGCGTTCCGCGGCCGGGTTCGCGTCGTGGCGGCGACGCCCGGTCCGGGCGAGCTCGGGTCCTGGTCCGACACCCTCGTCGTGGCGTTGGGGGCGGGCGGCACGCTCACCACTCTCGCCGCCTCGCTCAAGGTGTACCTGAGCCAGCCCCGCACCAGCAGCATCAAGCTCAAGACCGTGAAGCCGGACGGTACCCGCACCGAGGTGACGGCCGAGCACGTCGCGCGTGCCGATGTGGAGTCGGTGCTCAAGGCCGCCCTGCACTCCGGCCGGCGGACCGACGACGTTTCGGACTGACCGTGTTCCGGCTTCCCGACGCCTCTCGCTCGTGGGCCGTGCTGATCGGCACCGCGCACTACTCGCACCAGGGCGGGCCTGCGGACGTACCGTCGATCACGAACAACGTGCTGGACTTCCGAGATGTCCTGATCGAAGGACAACCGGGCGCGTTCGCACCCGAGCGCAGCATCACCGTGCTGGACCCGCGACAGCCGAGGGACCTCGGGCTGCCGCTGCTGAACGCGGCGGCAGCCGCCGAGGACGTGCTCCTGGTCTACTACTCCGGCCACGGCCTGATCGGGTCCAAGAAGGGGGAGCTCTACCTCGCACTCACCGAGACCGACCAGAGCATGCCGTCCCTGACGGCCTGCCCGCTCGATGTCATCCGGGAAGCCTTCCAGGCCAGTCCGGCACGCGTGCGGGTACTCATCCTCGACTGCTGCTTCTCCGGCCGCGCGGTCGCGGGCGGGCTGTCCGGGGGCACCCCGCCGGTGGCCGAACAGTTGGAGATCGCCGGCGCGTACACGCTGGTCTCGTCGCCGCCCAACTCGCCCTCCCGCTTCGAGGAGGGCAAACGGCACACCGCCTTCACCGGCGAGTTGCTGCGCGCGCTGCGCAACGGGGTCGACGACGCCGGTCCCGAGGGAGTGTCGCTGGGCGCGCTCTTTCCCCACCTGAGACTCGCGCTGCGCTCGCGGGGGTGGCCGGAACCGGAGCAGTGCGGCACCGACACCGCCGCCAATCTGATCCTCAGCCGCCCGCGGACCAGACGCCCCGCTCGGGTGGGCCCGGGCGAAGCCGCCGACAGCCGCCGCGGACCGGTCACGGAAGGCCAGGGGCCGGTCACCGAAAGGCAGCGCTTCCAATCCCTCGTGCAGGCCGGGCGGCGACTCGGCCAGGGCGGCCACGCGCGGTCCGCCGCCTCGGAGCTGGGCAACGTCCTCGACGAGATGACACAGATCCTGGGCTCCGACGATCCGGACACCCTGGCCGGGCGAATCGAGTACGCCCAGTGGCTGGGCGCCGCCGGCCAGGTCCGCGAGGCGCTGGACCTGTCCACGGCGGCGGTGGGCGCGTTGACCCGGGTGCTCGGCGTCGACAACCGGGTGACGCTCGTCGGCCGTGCCCAGCTCGCCCACTGGACCGGGGAGGCCGGGCAGCCGGTGGAGGCGGCGCGCCTCACCGGCGAGGTGGTCACCGATCTGGTCCGCGCCCTCGGCCCGGACGACCGCGAGACACTACTGGGCCGGGGCCGGCTGGCCCACTGGATAGGGGCCTCCGGCGACACCGGCTCCGCCGCTCGGCTCACCGACCTCCTGGTGACGGACCTGCACCGGGTCTTCGGAGCGGAGGATCGCGACACGCTGGTCGGGCGGATCAACCAAGCCCAGTGGACGGGACGGGCCGGCCAGAGCCGGCAGGCCGTCCGCCTGCTCGACTCCCTCGTCCCCGACCTCTACTGGCTGCTCGGCGCCGACGACCTGCACACACTGATCGGCCGGGCCCGGCTCGGCCAGTGGACCGGCCTGTCGGGTTCGCCCAAGGGCGCCCGCGGGCTGTTCGCGGCGGTGGTGCCGGACCTGAGCCGGGTCGCCGGGCGGGACGCCCGCGAGACGCTCCTCGCACGCAGCCAGCACGCGCACTGGACCGGCGAGGCCGGCGACCCGCGCACGGCGATCGCCCTCTTCCGGCAGCTGCTCGACGACCTGGACTGGATCCTGGGAGAACAGGACGAGGTGGCCCTGGTGAACCGCGCCCGGCTCGCCCACTGGACCGGGGGGGACCGGGTCG
Source organism: Kitasatospora sp. NPDC059803 (assembly GCF_042732255.1). Taxonomy (NCBI): domain Bacteria; kingdom Bacillati; phylum Actinomycetota; class Actinomycetes; order Kitasatosporales; family Streptomycetaceae; genus Kitasatospora; species Kitasatospora sp. NPDC059803. The sequence goes on from NZ_JBHWIJ010000053.1 coordinate 12,963, forward strand.
TCCCCCCCCCGCAGCGCCTGTTGCACGAGGTGGGGGCCGGCCTGGGCCGCACGCGCGGCCCCGACCACCCCCAGGTGCGGGC
>NZ_JBHWIJ010000053.1:13054-37029 GCF_042732255.1 Kitasatospora sp. NPDC059803
GGGGCGGGCGCGCGCGCGCGCGGCGCGCGCCCCCGGCGGGGGCGCGCCCCCCCCCCCCCCCCCCCGCGCTCCGCATCTTCCACGAGGTGCTGCCGGACCTGCGCCGGACGCTCGGCCCCGACCACCCCGAGGTCCGTGCGAACGAGGCTCTGCTGGCCCGCTGGCGCCGCCGGGCGGACCGGCGGCTCAGGTCGGAGATCCTCTTCGGTCGCGGACACCGGAGCACCGACCGACGCGGTTTCGGGAAGTGGAGCGATGGCTGAACCCGACGACCGGACCGGCATGCCCGACGGGCTGGCGCCGCTCTCCTCCAGGGACCGCCGGGAGCTGGGTGCCTACCGGCTGCTGGGCCGCCTCGGTGCGGGCGGCATGGGGATCGTGTACCTCGCGCGCTCGGCCACGGGCCGGGCCGCGGCGGTCAAAGTCCTGCGCCCGGAACTGCTGAGCGAGCCGGAGGCGCAAGAACGCTTCCGGCGCGAGATCGCCGTGGTGTCACGGATCCCCGAAGACTTCACGGCGCCGCTCCTGGACGCGGAGGCCGACGAGAACGGCGTCTGGATGGCCACGGCCTTCATCCCCGGGCTCTCCCTCCAGCAGAGCGTCAACGCCTTCGGCCCGTTCCCGGCCGACTCGCTGTACGCGCTGTGGTACGGACTCCTCAGGGCCCTGCACTCCGTGCACGAGGCCGGCGTGGTGCACCGGGATCTCAAACCGTCGAACGTCCTGCTCACCGCGCAGGGCCCGCGACTCATCGACTTCGGGGTCTCGATCACGGCCGACTCGACCAGGCAGACATCGACCGGAGTGATCATCGGAACCCCGGGCTACCTGGCCCCGGAACAGGTCACGGGACGGCCCGTGCGGCCCGAGACCGACGTCTTCGCCCTCGGAATCGTGATGGCCTTCGCAGCGACCGGATCGTCGCCCTTCGACGGGGACAACCTCGTCAACGTGATCTACAACGTGCTCCACGGCGAGCCCCGGCTGTCCTCGCTGCCCGCGGACCTCGACGGCTGGGTCCGTACCTGCCTGAGCAAGGACCCCGCCCACCGGCCAACAGCCGAGGGCCTGCTCAGATCGCTCTCCGACCGCCGAATCACCACCGCGCAGCGGCAGCTCGCCCGCGGAGACTGGCTGCCCGACACCATCTCCCGCGCCACGCTGCGGCGCGCACAGCTCGTCCTCGACCTCGACCGCCCGTACCAGCTCTCACCGGACCGGGCCCTGGAACCGCCGCCGAATCTCGCCACGGCCGAGACGCTCCTGCGACCCGCTCCAGGAGGGCCGACCGTACGACTCCGACCACTCGGCATGCCGACCGGGGCGGTCCTGCCCCTGCCACCTCGGGACACGACGACCGTGCGCCTCGGCACACACGGGTACCCGCAGCCCGCACCGCAGCCCGCACCGCAGCCCGCACCGCGACCCGAGCAGCCGCCCGCGTTGCCGGACCCCCCACCGAACCCCCCACCGATTCCCCCCTCTGCCTACCTGCCCGCATTGCTGCCACCGCCGCCCGCGGAGCCGCCGGGTGGACCAGGCTCAGCCCCCGAGGTCCTGCTGCGCACCTTCGCCTCCCCCATGGAGGCCGAACTTCCGCCGCCTCCCCGCACCGGCCTGCGCCGCCGCTGGTTCCGCCGCCTGTCTGCCTGGCGCGCCCGAGGATGACCGCCCGTCCCGTCCCGCTCGACATCCCGGTCGACGTCCCGGTCGACGTCCATGCCGACAGCCCATGAACCGGCACGACCAGGTCTGAGCATGACGAACGCCCCGTACCAGAGCGGTACGGGGCGTCGCGCTGCGAACGTCAGGCGGGGCGGATGTGCTCGGCCTGGGGGCCCTTCTGGCCCTGGGTGACGTCGAAGGTCACCTTCTGGCCCTCCTGGAGCTCACGGAAGCCCTGCGAGTCGATGTTGGAGTAGTGGGCGAAGACGTCAGGGCCGCCGCCGTCCTGCTCGATGAAACCGAAGCCCTTCTCGGCGTTGAACCACTTCACGATGCCGGTGGCCATGTGCTGCTCCCTGGTCGGGGACGGGATACGCGCTGGTGCGTACCCCTGGGGTTGAGGTGATCGCCCTGGTCCTCCGACTGCCGATGCTGCGGTACTTCGGATCCACGACTGCTGACTCAAACGATACCCACGACAGCAAGGATCATGCAGCCGCTCGGCCCGCGAGATCGCCGGGGCAGTGGTGCTACTTCTGCCAGCCGATGGTCTCGGGCAGCGGGCTGTAGAAGATGGTGGCGCCGACGTTGGCGAGGCCCTTCCTGATGCCGTAGGTGGAGGGGCCGCTGTAGAGCGGCAGGAAGGCGTACTGCTGGAGGGCCTTCTGCTCGACCTTGTTGACGGCCGCGATCTGCTGGCCGAGGTCGGCGATCTCGCCGGTGGCGCGGATCTCCTTGTCCAGCTCGGGAGTGCCGGTTCCGGTGATGTTGGAGTCGCGGTCCGAGCAGTAGAAGTCGCACAGGTAACGCGCGCCGAAGGGGTCCGTCGAGCGGTTGCCGGAAATGAACAGGTCGAAGCGGCGGTCGCTGAGCACCTTGGAGAAGTCGTTCTCGGAGACCTTGTTGACGTTCACCTTCACGCCGACGGCCTTGAGCATCGCGGTGAACGCTCCGGCGGTGGCCTTCTCGATGGGGTCGTCGCCGAGCAGGGTGTAGCCGAGTTCGAGTTGCTTGCCGTCCTTGGCGCGGATGCCGTCGGCTCCGGGCTTCCAGCCGGCCGCGTCCAGGGTCTTCCGCGCCTCCTGCGGGTCGTACTTCAGGACAGCGGCGACGTTGTCCTGGTAGCCCTGCTGGAAGCTGTAGAGCACCGCCGAGCCGGGCAGCGGCTCCGTGTAGTCGAGGCCCTGGAACCGGATCTTCGTTATCTGCGGACGGTCGATGCTCTCCTGCACCGCCTTGCGGACCTGGACGTCGCCGAGGAACGGGGACTTGGCGTTGAGGTACAGCGCGTACTCGAAGGGGCTGCCGCCGCTGCGGATCTCGGCGTCCTTGACCGTCTTCACCTGCTTGAGGTTCTCCGCGGTCCCGACGGGGGCGTAGTCGAGTTCGCCGTTCTTGAAGGCGTTGATCGAGGCGGCGCTCTCCAGGTTGACGTAGACGCGCTTGTCGAGCTTGCCCGGCCGGCCCCACCAGTTGGGGTTGCGCACGAAGGTGATGTTGCCGGAGTGGTCGTCCCAGGTGCCCACGGTGTACGGTCCGGTGCCCCATTCGGGGTGGGCCGTCTTGACGTACGCCTTGTTGAAGTTGTCGACGGTGGCGGCCTGGGGGTGCAGGAAGGTGGTGAACAGCGCGGACCAGGAGGCGTTGACGCCCTTGAAGGCGATGACCGCCTGCTTGTCGTCGGCGCCCCGGGTGACGGAGGTGATGCGGTCGTAGCCGTCGGTGGAGGAGGCCGCGTAGTCCTTGTCCGAGCCGTTGTCGGCCTTCCAGGTGGCCTCGATGGCCCGCCAGTCGATGGGGGTGCCGTCGTTGAAGACGGCCTTGGGGTTGAGGGTGATGACGACCTTCTGGTCGCCGCCCTCGACGGAGACCTTCACGTCGCTGTAGTAGTCCGGGTTGTACTGGACCTCGCCGGTTGGCGAGTAGGTGATGGCGCGGGCGTTGTACCAGGCCCAGATCCGCGAGGCGTTCAGGGTGCCGTTGACGTTGAAGGGGTTGCCCTGCTCGTCGAAGGTGCCCGCGGTGGTGTAGGTGCCGCCGTCCCTGATGTTCTCGTACGGCTGGGGGTTGTAGTCGGTGACCGAGGACGCGGCCTTGGCGGCGTTCGTGGCGTTCGTGGCATTCGTGGCGTTCGGCCCGGAGGATCCGCCGGAGGGTCCGCCGGCGGGGGACGAGGAGGAGCACGCGGTGGCGGCGACCGCGACGGCCGCGGCGAGCGCGAGGGGCAGGGCGAGCTTCCGGCGCATGGGATGTCCTTGGTGGGAATCGGTGAGAAGGGGGCGGGGCGGGGCAGGGCGGGTGTCAGACCGCGTGGCAGGCGTACTGGTGGTCGGAGCCGTCCGGGGCGCCGACGGTCGCCGGCCGCTCGGTGCGGCAGCGGGTCCGTACGCTCTCGTCGGCCTCCCGGTACAGCGGGCAGCGGTCGACGAACACACAGCCCTCCGGCAGCCGGGTGGCACTGGGCTGCTCGCCCGCGAGGACGATGCGCTCGCGGTGGCGCTCGCGCTCCGGGTCGGGCACCGGGATCGCCGACAGCAGGGCCTGGGTGTACGGGTGCCGGGGCCGGGCGAAGATCTCCTCGGTGGCACCGGACTCGACGATGTGTCCGAGGTACATCACCGCGATGCGGTCGGAGACGTAGCGCACCACGGCCAGGTCGTGGGCCACCAGCAGGTACGCCAGGCCCAGTTCGCGCTTCAGCCGGGCGAGCAGGTTGATGATCTCGGCCTGCACGGAGACGTCCAGCGCGGACAGCGGCTCGTCCAGGGCCAGGAGCCTCGGCTCGCGGGCCAGGGCCCGGGCGATGCCGACGCGCTGGCGCTGGCCGCCGGACAGGGCGGCGGGGAAGCGGTCACCCATGGTGCGGTCCAGGCCCACCAGGTCCAGGAGACGGGTGACCCGGGACCGGATGGCCGTCCGGTCGGCACCGGCGGCCTGGAGCGGTTCGGCCAGCAGGCCGAAGACGGTCAGGCGGGGGTCCAGGGCGTCCGTCGGGTCCTGGAGGACGATCTGGACGTCGCGCCGCAGCTCGCGCACCTGGGCCGCCGACCGCAGCGTGGCGACGTCGGTGCCGGCCACTTCGATGCGGCCGCCCTCGGGGGCGCGCAGCCGCAGCACCTCGCGCAGCGTGGTGGTCTTGCCGCTGCCGGACTCCCCCACCAGGCCCAGGGTCTCGCCCGCGCGCAGTTCGAAGCTGACGTGGTTGACCGCGTGCAGGGTTCCCACCCGGCGCTTGAGGAGGGCCCCCTTGGTGACGGGGAAGGTCTTGACCAGGTCCTCCACGCGCAGGACCACCTCGCCCGCGGTCCGCTCTCCGGCGCGGGCCGGCGGCACGGCAGCGGCGCGCCCGGCCGGGTCGAGGGTTCCGTCGGCGATCTCCTGCGCACGGTGGCAGGCGACGTGTCCGACGTGTCCGTGCTGCCCGCCCGGTGCGGTCAAGGCCGGTGCGGTCAGGGCCGGTTCGGTCAGGGCCGGTTCGGTCAGGGCCGGTTCGGTGGTCCGGCACACGTCCAGGGCCACCGCGCAGCGGGGCGCGAAGGGGCAGCCGCCGGGCAGGCCGACCAGGGAGGGCGGCTCGCCGCCGACCGGGATCAGGGGCCGTTCGACGCCGCTGTCCACGGTGGGGACGCTGGCCAGCAGCCGGGCGGTGTAGGGCATCGTGGGACGGCGGAAGAGCTCGTCGACGCTCGCGTGCTCGACGATCCGTCCGGCGTACATGACGGCGACGTCGTCGGCGTGGCCCGCCACCACGCCCAGGTCGTGGGTGATCAGGACGAGGCCGGCGCCGGTCTCGCGCTGGGCCAGGCGCAGCACGTCGAGGATCTGCGCCTGGACGGTGACGTCGAGCGCCGTGGTGGGCTCGTCGGCGACGAGGACCGAGGGCTTGTTGGCGATGGCCAGGGCGATGACGACACGTTGGCGCATGCCGCCGGAGAACTCGTGCGGGAACGACTTGGCGCGTTCGCGCGGGTCGGGGATGCCGACCAGGTCGAGCAGTTCCACCGCCTGCTCCCACGCGTCCTTCTTCGACAGTTCCCGGTGCACGCGCAGGGCCTGGGAGAGCAGCCGGCCGACGCTGAAGATGGGCGTGAGCGCGGACATCGGGTCCTGGAAGACCATGCCGATGTCCTGGCCGCGCACCCGGGAGAGGCCCTTGTCGTCCATCGCCGCCAGGTCGCGGCCGCCCAGCAGGATCCGGCCGCCGAGGCGCGCGGTGGGCGGCAGCAGGCCCATGACGGCGAGGGCGGTGGCGGACTTTCCCGAGCCGGACTCGCCGACGATGCCCAGGGTGCGCCCGGGCAACAAATCGAAGCCGATGCCGCGCACGGCTTCCACCGGTCCGGCCTCGGAGGGGAAGGAGACGCTCAGGTCGCGTACGGACAGGACGGGTGCGGGCTCGGTGGGCCCGGCCGGGGAGCCGGCCACGGGCCCGGTGCGGCGGTCGGGTGCGAGGGTCATCGTCGGCCTCCTGCCGCGGCGGTGGTGGACGTGGGGTCGAGGGCGTCGCGCAGGCCGTCGCCGACGAAGGTCATCGAGACGGTGAGCAGGACGGTCAGCCCGGCGGGGAAGGCGAAGAGCCAGGGGGCGCTGGTGATGGTGCCCGCGCCGTCGGCGAGCATCGTGCCCAGCGACACGTCCGGGGTCTGCACGCCGAAGCCCAGGAAGGACAGCGCGGTCTCGCTGAGCACGGTGGAGACCACGCCCAGGGTGAGGTTGACGATGAGCAGGGAGCCCAGGTTCGGGATGATGTGGCGCACCACGATGCGCAGGGGGCGCACGCCCATGAACTCCGCGGCGCGCACGTAGTCGCGCTCGCGCAGGGACGTCGACACCGACCAGACCACGCGCGCGGTGGACATCCAGCCGAACACCGTCAGCACGAGGATGAGGACCCGCCAGTCGCCCGCCAGCCGGTGCGAGACCAGGGCGAGGATGAGGAAGGAGGGCACGATCAGCAGGAAGTGGACGACGGCGAGGGTGGCCTTCTCCACCCGGCCCCCGAAGTAGGCCGCGCCCGCGCCCACGACCGCGGCGATGGCGACGGTCAGCACGGACACGCTCACCGCGATCACCAACGAGCGCTGGAGGCCGTGCACGGCGGCGGCGTAGACGTCGTTGCCGCCCTGGTTGGTGCCGAACCAGTGCTCGGCGCTGGGGGCCTGGGTCAGTGCCGAGAAGTCGGCGTCCGCGTAGCCGTACGGGGTGAACAGGTCGCCGAGCGCGCTGAACAGCACGAGCAGCAGGAAGATCACCACGCCGGCGACGGCGATCCGGTTGCGCAGGAAGCGCCGCAGGTAGAGACGGCGCCGGCCCAGGTAGTGCCCGTCGTGCCCGGTGGGCGGCGGATCGGTGGCTCGCGCGGGTGCGGTGGCGAGTACGTCTTCGGAGGTCGCGTCGGGACTCACAGGGGTGCCCATCTCAGCTCACCCGCACTCTCGGGTCGAGGAGAACGGTGGCGATGTCCGCGAGGATCGCGCCGATCGCGGTCAGGGCGGCGGCGAAGGCGGCGGTCGCCACGGTGCCGTGCACGTCGTTCTTGCTGATGGTCTGGATGAAGTACTGGCCCATGCCGTTCCAGCCGAAGATCGTCTCGGTGAGGACCGCGCCGGTGAAGACGGCCGGGATGCTGAAGGCCACGGACTGTGCGGTGGGGATCAGGGCGGTGCGCAGGGCGTGCCGGCGGATCGCCTGGGCCCGGGTGAGCCCGGTGGCCCGGGCGGTGCGCACGAAGTCGGAGCCGATGACGTCCAGCAGCAGGGAGCGCTGGGTGAGGTGGTAGCCCACGTACCCCGTCAGGGTGAGCGTCAGCGTCGGCAGGATCAGGTGCAGCAGCCGGTCACCGGCCGTCGCCCAGAACCCTTCCACGCCGGGCGAGTTCTCCCCCGCGACGTACAGGAAGTGCCAACCGGCCTGCTCGTTCAGCTGGATGGCCAGCAGCACCAGGGCGAGGGCGGCGATGGACACCGGGACGTTGAACAGCGCCATGGAGAAGGCCTGGGCGGCCCGGTCCCTCCAGCCGTACTGGTGCGAGGCGGTGTGGACCGCGAGGGCGACACCGACGACGACCGACAGGACCGTCGCGCCGATCACCAGCTCGGCGCTGACGAGGGAGCGGTAGCCGATCTCCCCGTTCACCTGGACCCCGACCGGGGAGCGGCCCCAGTCGAAGTGCAGGACCACGCTGGTCAGCCAGTCCCACCAGCGGTGGAGCAGCGGCTCGTGCGGGTCGAGGTTGTAGGGGGCCAGGGCCCGGGATATCTGCTCCTCGGTGCGGACCGGGCGCAGTTCCTTGAAGTTCGAGCGCGGGTCGAGGAACCAACTGGCGAGGAAGTACGTGGCGTTGGTGGCCATGGCGATCACCAGGAACCAGCCCGCCGCCCTGCGTGTCACGTACCGGAGCACGGACGGCACCTCCCCACCAGGTGCGGCGGGTGCGCCTGGGGAACGCCGGGTCTGGGGGGGGTACGCATGCCCGTAGAACTTCCTGGGGTGAGAGTCGAGTGCACGATCGTGCAGATGTGAGTCTGTGCACGACTGGTGCGCGACGCCAGTGATCTGGGCATATGGACATGGGAACGAAACACCCCCGCAGCAAAGAGGCGTTGAACCCGCTCCCCCGTTCACATTTGCAGGGGGGGTGCCCTCGCGGAGGTGTGTCAGGGGGCGGGCCGGGTACGCAGGGTGCGGTCGGCGAGGGTCGTCAGGACCAGGACGACGCCGACGCCGACCATGATCCAGGCGATGAGGTGCATGCCGGGGTCGGAGACGCGGATGCGGAAGACGATGCCGGTGGTTGCGGAAGCGGCGATCGAGCCGAGGTAGCCGAAGGTGCGCAGCAGGCCGGAGGCGGTGCCGAGTTGTTCGGCGGGGGCGTGGTCGTAGAGGGCGATCTGGTTGCCCGCGCCGGACGTGCCCATGGCGACGCCGAAGACGAGAGTGACCACCACGACCCATCCGATCCAGCCCGAGGCGCTGAGCAGCAGTACGCCGGCGGAGCCGATGAGGCAGGCCAGGGCCGCTGCTACGACCGGTCCGCGCACCCGGTTGCGCCGGGAGACGAGCGAGATCACCAGACCGGACACGAGCGTCATGGGCAACAGGAGCAGTCCGGCTTCGGTCTCGGACAGGCCCCGGACGCTCTGGGCCCACTGGGTGACACCGTAGAGCACGACGTACGCGCAGAACAGGACCAGGCCGTAGCGAAGATAAGTACTGGTCAGGGCCCGGTTTCCGGCGAGCAGGCGCAGGTCGAGGAACGGGGTCCTGGCCCGCAGCTCCCACAGCACCAGGGCGATCCACAGCACGGCGGAGATCGCCAGCAAGTACCAGCGGGCATCGGGCAGGGCGAACAGGAACAGCAGCAGCGCGATCATCGCGGCGGCGAACCCGGCGATGCCGATGACATCCAGGCCGGCCGCGACGTCACGGGCGCGTCGGCTGCGGTCCGGTCGGCTGTCGGATGGGCTGTCGGGTGGGCTGTCGGGTCGGCTGTCGGGTGGGACCCAGGCCAATGTCGTGACCAGCGCGACGAGTGCGACCGGAACGTTGATGAAGAACACGGAACGCCAGCCCAGCACGGCCACCAGGACACCGCCCAGGGGCAGCCCGAGGGAGGCGGTCGCGATGCCGGCGATCTGCAGGCCGCCCAGCACTCCGCCCGGCGGCTTGTCCAGACCGGCGTCCTCGGCGCGGCGGCGGATCAGCAGCATGGCCGTCGGATAGGCGCACGAGGTGCCCAACCCGAGCAGTACTCGACTGATCAGGAGGGTCGGAAGGCTGTGGGCGGCGCCGCCCATGAGTCCTCCGACGATGACGAGTCCGATTCCGGCCAGGAACACCCGTCGTGGGCCGAACACCTCGGCGGCCTTGCCTGCGGTGGGCTGGGCGATCGCGCTGGCCAGGTACAGGGCCGTGACCAGGGCGGCGGTCCGCCCGATCGACACGCCGAGTCCGTGGGCGATCGGTACGAGGGCCGTGGCGATCAGCGAGCTGTTGATCGGGTTGAGCGCCGAACCGACGAACAACGGGGTGACGAATCGCCACGAGAACGGACGCCCGGGCGGTATCCCGTTCACCGGCGGGGCGTTGGTCGTCGGCCCGGGGGCAGGCATCAGCATCTCCAGTACGTGGTGGTCGCAGAAGTGCGCGGCCGTCCTCGACCGCCTCACCTTCAACGGCACCATCATGGCGGGGCGGCCGTCGAGGCCGGTCGGTTTGCCGGGACCGGCGTCGCGGTGGTGCAGCTCGGCGTGGATGGCGGCTGCCGGAGGACCGCGCTACCGGGGTCGGTTCGTCGGGCCCAGACCTGGCAGCGGTGTGGTCCACCAGCGGGCCTTGTACAGCTCGGTTCCGGTCAGGGCGAGCGTCCCGTCGGGGTGGTGGAAGGTGACGGCGGAGGTGCACCAGGAGCAGGGACCCGCGTGATCGGGCGTGATGGTGAGCAGGCGACCGGTAGCGGGCTCACTGCCCACGCTCTTGATCCCGCGGGCTGAATCCTCCGCGCCCAGGCCGACGGCTTCGAAGCGATCGAGGTGTGAGTCGTAGCGCCACAGGCGGTCGCCGGTGCTGAGCCAGAACGTCCCCGGTGCGGAGCGCACAGGTGCGAGGTCGTGTCCCCCGACTTCCGGAAGGGGGATGCTGCGTTCGGGGGTGAGGGACGGGATGTCGGGCGTGCCACCGACCCGAAGGGCCAGCAGGGTGTCGTCCCCGAGCACCCAGAGCAGCTCCGCGCCCTCGTCCCACTGCACGGCGTGGGCCCCGTCGAGTTCCTGCTCGGTATAAGTGGTGCTGCGAGGCCCCTCCGAGGCCGCGTACAGCCGCACCCATCCGGCAGTGCTGGCGACCACGGCGACATTGCCGTCCGGTAGGAGCTCCGCGCTGTGGGGGTTGACGGAAGTGCCGAGGTCCGTGGCCCAGATCGGCGTGCCGGTCGCCGTGTCGACCAGGGCTGCCAAGCCGCCCGAGGCGGTGACCAGGAGGGATCCTTCACCGTCGAGCACCACGTCCCTGGCCTCGGTGGGCCTGGCCCAGCTGCGGGCCGGCTCCAGGTCGGCCAGCCGATCGTCGCCGTCAGCGGTCCACGACCACACCACCGGCAACCGGTCGGCCTCGGGTCCGGCCTCGGGTCCGGCCTCGGGTCCGGCCTCCCGCGCCGTCTCACCGTCCAGGACGAGAACCTGCCGGGACGCCTGATCGACCGCGACGATCAACGCACTGCCCCGAACGCCGGCCGGCCCGGACCCCGGATCGGCCGCATCACCCGACGCATCACCCGGCACGGCTGCCTGCCCGGGCGCCTGATCAGCCGCGATGACCACCGCACTGCCGCGAGGCTCTCCGCCGCTGCCGTCCACGGCATGCGGGGCGGGGGTCGAACACGCCGTCAGCATCAGGCCGCCCAGGACGGATCCCAGCCTGAGGCCCGCTCCGGCTCTTGCGCACACTGCCACGTCCCCTTTGCGCCATGATTATCGGACTATCTACTCTGCGTCCCGGCGCCCCGGCCCGGCGCCATCCTCGTCGCGGCGTCCGGGTGAACTCGTCCGCACGGGGCCGTGGGAGGGCTCGCCCCTGCGGGCCGGGGAAGCAGCCGCACGCCCCACTCGGCGAGCTCCCGTACCCGTGGTCAGCACCCGCGCCCGCGCGCCGGCGCTGACACCGCGCGCCCGACGTGCCGCCCACTGCTGGAGCCCGCCACCTGGGGAGGGTGGCGGGCTCCTTCGCGTTCGGCTTCCCCGTGCGCGCTCAGGCCCGGCGCAGCACCCGGCGCAGCCATAGGGCGCCAGCCCCGGCGGCCGTCAGGGCAAGACCGCCGACGGCGAGGCCCGCGGTGTGGTCGGCCCCGGTGGAGGCAAGCTGGACGGATGACGGCGCGGCAGGCTGCGCGGCGTCGGCGACGCGGGCCTGCGGGGTGGACGGCGCGGTGGAGGTGGTGGACGGGTCCGCCGGAGCCGGGGCGCTCGGGGAGGACGCGGAGACCGGCACGGCGGCGCCGGCCGGGGCCGAGGACACCGGGGCCGACGGGGCAGAGGAGGCCGACGGGGCCGAGGAGGCCGATGGGGCCGACGAAGAGGACGGGGCCGAGGAGGAGGACGGGCTCGGCCCGGGCGTCTTCGTGGCGGCGGGCAGGACCTGAATCGTCGAGTGGGCAGCGCACTTCGTGGTTCCCCGGAACGGCAGGCCCTCGTTGACGAACACGCACGGGCCGAGCGTGGTGGTGCCCGCCGGAGTCTTCGCGTCGTACGACACCCGCACCCGGGCGACGACCTTGCCACCCGACCGGAGGCCGGAGTCACGGCCCTGGAGGTACACGCCGTAGGGGTCGTCGGGCGCGATTCCGGCCACCTTGTCCAGCGTCCGCCAGGCCCCGTCCGCCGTACGCACCTGCACGGTCGCGTACCGGTCCACGAACAGGACGTTGCCGAGGTTGGTGTAGTCGGACGGCGTGGGGTTGTCGAGGGTGGCGTCGAACTCGACCGGCGCGCCGCCCGCGACGGCGGTGGCGGGAACGTGGTCGAGCGAGCTCGTGATCGAGGTGACCTTGATCGTGCTGGTCACCTCGGCCTGCGCCGGCTCGTGGGGGTCGACGACGACGGCGGAATGCAGGGCGATGGACCGGAAGCCGCCGTTGGTGGCGCCGTCGTGGGGCAGGCCCATCGGCGCGCCGATCCGCAGGTCGACCTTGAGGGTCCGCCCGGCCGGGACGGTGAGCCCGAGCACCGTCCCGTCGTACACGACGCCTCCGGAGGTACGGGTCATCCCCAGCGGCACCGACTTCCACGTACCGTCAGCGGGGTCCCTGTAGTCGATGACGATCGCGTCCGGCGGCGTTCCGACGTCGGTGACGGTCCGCAGCTCCAGGTGGTAACCGGTGCTCTCCTGGCCCGAGTTGGTGATGTCCTCGGTGAACTCGACCGGCCCACCGGCGAATCCGACCGAGGCCGGGGCCTGGACGGAGAGCGAGGTGTGCGACGGCTCCCCCGCGAAGGCCACCGGGGCGGCGGCCACGACCGATCCGCAGACTGCGGCTACGCCGAGGGCAGCGGCGACGACGATGGCACGACGGGTACGACGGGTACGACGGGTACGACGAACATGAACGATGGTGGACACAGTTCTCCCCTGAAACCGTTCTGCGGGCAGGCCGCAGCAGCGCGCTGATGACTGATGGCTGAATGACTGAATGACTGATGGCGAGCGGGCCGCAGCAGATTTGTGTGCGGCCAGGGGGCGACCACGGCCCCGCTTCTCACTGTCATAGACGTGGAGCCCGGCCAGGGGTTGCAGGCGATCGGAAAGAAATTTCTCCCCGTCTCCGGACACCTGCCGACGACGGACGCCGGGCCGTCAGTCCCAGCGGGCGGATCCCGACAGGCCCCTGACGCATCCTCAAGTTACTATCAGGTATTTTTAAGGGGCCTTTCAGGTGAACATTGCCACTTCTTGAAGGATTACCCGTGCTCCGTCACCCGTCCCACCACCTCGGCCGCGCCGCCCGCACCACGCTCACCGCCGCTCTCACCCTCGGCACGGCGCTGGCAGCACTGCCCGCCGCCTCCGCCTCCGCCTCCGCCGACACGCAGATACCCGCCCCGGCGGCGCCCGCGGCCACCGACACCCCACACCTGGACGCCGTCGAGCAGACGCTGCGTCAGGTCTCACCCGGCCTGGAGGGAACGGTCTGGCAGCGCACCGGCGGCAACAACCTGGACGCCCCCGCCGGTGACCCGGCCGGCTGGCTGCTGCAGACCCCGAACTGCTGGGGCGACCCGAACTGCACCGACCGGACCGGCAGCGAGAAGCTGCTGGCCAAGATGACGGCGAACATCGCCGGCGCGACCCGCACCGTCGACATCTCCACCCTCGCGCCGTTCCCCAACGGCGCGTTCCAGGACGCGATCGTCGCAGGCCTCAAGGCCTCGGTGGCGGCGGGCAACAAGCTGACCGTACGGGTCCTGGTGGGGGCCGCCCCGCTCTACAACATCACCGCGCTGCCGACCAGTTACCGAGACGACCTGCTGGCCCGGCTCGGCCCGGCCGCCGCCGGCGTCACGCTCAACGTCGCCTCGATGACCACCTCGAAGACCGCCCTGTCCTGGAACCACTCCAAGCTGCTGGTGGTGGACGGCCGCAGCGTGATCACCGGCGGCATCAACAACTGGAAGGACGACTACCTCGACACCACCCACCCGGTGTCCGACGTCGACCTCGCGTTGACCGGCCCCGCCGCCGCCTCGGCCGGCTCCTACCTCGACACCCTGTGGGGCTGGACCTGCAAGAACACCGGAGTGCTGTCGAGTGCCTGGTTCGCCTCCAGCAACGGCGCGCCCTGCCTGCCGAACCTGGAGAAGGACGCCAACCCCGGCCCGGTGCCAGCCACCGGCAACCTGCCGGTGATCGCAATCGGCGGCCTGGGCGTCGGCATCCGGAACGTGGACCCGGCCTCCACCTACCAGCCGGACCTGCCGGCCGCCGCCGACGCCAAGTGCGGCCTGGTCGCCCTGCACGACAACACCAACGGCGACCGCGACTACGAGACGGTCAACCCCGAGGAGAGCGCGCTCCGGGCCCTGGTGGCCGGCGCCACCAGCCACATCGAGATCTCCCAGCAGGACCTGAACGGCACCTGCCCGCCGCTGCCGCGCTACGACCTGCGCCTCTACGACCTGCTCGCCGCCAAGCTCGCCGCCAACGTGAAGGTGCGCATCGTGGTGAGCGACCCGGCCAACCGCGGCACGGTCGGCAGCGGCGGCTACTCGCAGATCAAATCCCTCGCGGAGATCAGCGACGCGCTCCAGGCCCGGCTGGCGGCCCGGACCGGCGACGCGTCCGGCGCGAAGGCCACCATGTGCCGGAACCTCCAGCTCACCTCCTTCCGCGCGGCGCCGACCGCGAACTGGGCCGACGGCCACCCGTTCGCGCTGCACCACAAGGTCGTCGCGGTCGACGGCTCGACGTTCTTCGTCGGATCGAAGAACCTCTACCCCGCCTGGCTGCAGGACTTCGGCTACCTGGTGGAGAACCCGAACGCGGCCGCCCAGCTCGACGCGAACCTGCTGGCTCCCGAGTGGCACTACTCGCAGGCCGCCGCCACGGTCGACTACACCCGCGGCATCTGCCCGAACTGAGCGCGTTCTCCATCCGCCAGGATGTCCACGAGGTCCTGCGGTGGGTGGGTGCTGCTCCTCCTGTCGTCCTGGGACGGTACCCGGACTCGCGCGCCGAGGTGCCGTGAGCAGCCGAAGCCTCGACGGGGCTCAGCCCCGGCCGCCGGTCAGATGGGCAGGTTCCAGGTGGGGCCTTCTTCGGTGCCGATCCACACGCGCTGGCCGTCGCCGTCGACCGTGATGCCGAAGCCCTCCTGGTGGGGGGCGCCGTGTTGCTGCCAGGCCTGGATGGCGGCCTCGGCCTGGTCCCACAGGCGCAGGGGCCCGCGCTGGGTGACGGTCCAGCCGCCGTCGGGGTTCGGCGTGGTGCGGGCGTGGGAGCCGGTGGCGAAGTCCACGAGGATCTGCTGGTCTCCGGCGCCGATGATCTCGGCGGAGGGGGCGGCGAGTTGGGCGACCCACTTGCCGGTCCAGTCACCCAGGATCGCCGGGTCGATCTCGCTGGGCCGTGCGTCGCCGGAGAGCAGGGTGACGGGCTGGCGCGGGGGCCGGTCGTGCGGCCGGGCGACCATGAAGTTGACGTAGCCGGGCAGGAAGCGGCCGCTCGCGCAGCCGGGCCCGGTGACGGTGAGGAGTGCGAGGCCGAAGGCGAAGCTCCACCCGGTGAAGGTGGCGAGGATCCTTCCGCCGGGCCTGACCTGGTGGAGCCACGGGAGGGGGAGGTGGCGGACCGAGCAGGTCGCGATCAGCCGGTCGTACGGTCCGCCGTCGGCGTACCCGGCGAGGCCGTCGCCGATGACGAGGGTGGGAGAGTAGCCCGCGGCTTTGACCGCCTCCGCCGCCCGCGCCCCGATTTCCGGGTCGACTTCGACGCTCACGACGTTCTGTTCCCCGAGGCGGTGGGCGCCGAGGGCGGTGGAGTAGCCGGTGCCGGTGCCGATCTCCAGCACACGGTGGCCGGCCTCGACATCGAGCTGCTGCCACATCCCCAGCACGAGGGAGGGGAGGGTGGAGGAGGACGAGGGGGCACCGGCCACCGGCCCCTGGACGTCGGAGGGGCTCAGATGGCCGTCGAGCTGGGTGACCAGTGTCTGGTCGCGGTAGACCCCCTCCAGGCGGCCGGGGTTGTCGCACAGGACTGGAACGTAGGCCGTGGGCGCGCTGGCGGGCACGGGCAGGAAGTACTCGGGGACGAAGGTCTCGCGCGGCACGGCGGCCGCGGCCGCGCGCCAGGCCGGATCGGTGAGGGCGCCGTCGGCGGTGAGCCGGTCGACGAGGGCGGCGCGCAGTTCGGCGGGGGTGCTCACGGGTTGGTGCCTCTCTGGAGTCGGTCGGCCAGGGCCTCGGCGATCAGGTCGGTCATCGGCGGCGGGAACCACGCCCACTGACCGTTCGGGTTGCACTCGAAGAAGTTCCAGCACCCGGCGGTGTCGACGGCGAAGTCGAAGGCGCCGAAGACCAGGCCGAAGGCGCCGAGGTAGCGGGCCACAGCAGCGGCGACATCGTCGGGCACCGCGACCTGGGTGTAGGTCAGGAGGTTCTGCCGGCGGCGCCAGTCGAGGTCGGGGCTGTCGATGGCGATCGGGTCATCCCGGTGTACCTCCTTCACGGGCCGCGGCCGTACGGCCGTCAGCACAAGCAGGTTCCCACAGTACGTAGTTGAGAGAATACTTACCGTAGCGCACATGCCGTTCGCCAGAGGTTCCGGCCAACTCGCGCGGGCCTGGCCGTGTTGCTCGCAGCGGGCGGGCACCGGTCGAGGACTCCCGGCGAGAACCGGTGCGACGACGCATCGCGTCCCGCGCCGACCTGCTGGACACCCGGGCGGCGGTGACCGGCACCGAGCACCTGCGGCTGCATCACGCCCTGGGCACCGTCACCCGGGCGCTGACCGCCCGCCTCGACGCTGCCGCCCGCGCGTACGAGGGCTGAGCCAGGGACGGGGGTGCCGGGCAGCTCTCCCGGCTGGTGTGACCAGGCGGTGCGCAATGAAGCCGGGGTGTGGGACGTGACGGAAATGTGTTCGCCAGCGGGGGGTGCCGTTGCTATACGATCACTCGGCCGACCGTCGTGAAGCCGCGGCGGGCCCACCCGTGTTTCAGATCCCGAGGGACCGTTGAAGATCCGTCATTCGCTCGCTGCCGTCCTCCTTGCCGCAGCCGCCGCACCCGTCGCCCTGGGCGCCGCCCCGGCGTTCGCCGACACCGTCCCGGCGGGGCAGGGGCAGACCGACCCGGCCGAGACCAAGGCGGACGAGGAGAACCGGGCAGCGATCGAGAGGCTGCTCGTCTACCCGAACGACTACCTGCTCACGGCTCCGAGCGACTACCTGCGCGAGCACGCGGGCCAGGCCCTCGCCGGCACCCCCGCGGACCGGGCGCGCTTCCTCGCGGTGGAGGCGGACAGGATTCGCCGGGACGACGCGCGGATCGCGATCCTGTGGACCATGAACGCCGCCGGCCCGGCCGTCAAGAAGGCCGCCAACACCGCGTTCGGCTCGAACGACCTCGACGTGTTCCGCGCCTACCTGAACGTCGGCCAGTACACGGCCCGGGCCGAGGACGAGAACCGCGCCAAGGTGCAGCAGCTCCTCGACGACCCGAACAGCGGACCGGGTGTGCGCGAGGGCGCCCAGCAGGCACTGGCGGGAACCGCCGCGGATGTCGAGCGCTTCCTCAACACGGGGCTGAAGACGGCCGCCGAGCACGACGACCGGGTCCTGCTCAGCCAGATCATGTCCCGCGGCGGCCCGGCGGTGAAGAAGGCCGCCAACGCCGCGATGTCCGGCACCATCGAGGACGTCCGCGCCTTCCTGAAGACCGGCCAGTACGTCGCCCGGGCCGAGGACGAGAACCGCGCCAAGGTGCAGGACATCCTCGCCGACGCGGGCACCGGCCGCCACGTCCGGGAGGCGGCCGAGAAGGCGCTCGCCGGCAGCGCGGCGGACGTCGAGCACTTTCTGAAGGAGCAGTTGGAGCCGCTGCGGGCGGGCGACGACCGGATCCACGTCTCGCAGCTCATCGAGGCCGGGGGGCCCGAGGTCCGCAAGGCCGGCCTCGCCGCGCTCGACGGCGGCATCGCGGACGTCCGGGCCTTCCTGAAGGAGGGCCAGTTCACCGCCCGGGCCAAGGACCAGGCCGCCGCGAAGACCACTGCCGAGACCACTGCCGAGACCGCGACGAAGACCGCTACGGAGACCTCGCGGGGCGGCTCCGGCACCACCCAGGCGGTCGCCGCCGTGACCCCCGACGCCGCTGTCGCGCCCGCCTCGGCCACCACCGGGACGACGACCACCGGCACTACGACCGCCACCACCACGGACGGCCGGAGCACCGCCGGTGGCTCGCTGGCCGCCACCGGCACGACCGCCCCGCTCGGGCAGCTCGGCGCCGCCGCCGGCGCGGCCGTCCTGCTGGGCGCCGGCGCGGTCGTCGCCTCGCGCCGCCGCTCGCAGGCCTGATCACCCTCCTCCCCCGGCCGGCCCGCACCTCACACCGGCCGGCGGAGCGTTTCCCCCACGCCCACACCCACAGCCACGCCCCCAGCCACACCTACGCCCACAGCCGGGCCGACGTCGGCTGGTCGCCCCGACCGGGCCGCCGGCGTTGAGGCGCTGCGTGCCCGTGAGGCGGAGCAGCGGCGGTACCGCGGGCGCCGTGATGCCTTTGGTTGCCGGGGAGTTGGCGGCTTGGGCGGGCTCGGGTGCCCAGTGCGCGCCTCGGGACGCTCGTGAACGCGACGGTCCCTGCCGGCTGGCCATCGCCTGGCCGGTGTGGGTACGCCGGCCGGCTGGCCTGCCTGCATTGCCGACTCCCGGAGTCCTGCGGTGACTTGCGTTCCGGCGGCAGCCAAGGCCTTCCTCACCGAGGCGAGCCTTCGCGGCACTTCGTCTGTGCTCGGCCGCAGCCGTCGGTGGGGACGGTCAGGGGCTGGTTGCGGGGACGGTCGTCGCGGGGCTGCGGCGTTGGGGAAGGGTGATGCCCTGGTCTTGGGCGGTCGGGCCCGGGCGGAGGGTCCATGGCACCTGGTCGGTGCTGGTGAGCCATCCGTTCGCCACGAGACGGTGCACGATGAAGAGGTTCACCTCGCGCAGGTCGGGGCGCGAGCCCAGCCCCTTGCACAACTGCCTGAACGACGGACCGTGTCCGTGCTCGGCACGGAAGGCCACCGTGAACTGCGCGGCCTGCGGCCCGCGGTCCGGGTGCGCGTCCTTCCACCGCTTGTACGCGGTCTGGCTCCTGGCGTCCAAGGAAGGGTGCTGAGGCGGTCGGGGCGGGGGCAGCGTGAAGGCCATCGCGACCCGTTCCGGGCCCAGCGCGCACAGGGCGCAGTACTCGACGCTCTCCGCATGCCGCCGCAGGGCGGGCGTGGCCGCGTCCTTCCACCGCGTCCACGCGGCGGCGTTGAAGTCGAAGCCCGGAGTCACGGTCGTGCTGGTGCCGGTGCCGGCTTCGGGGTCTGCCGCCTTCTCCTGGGCGGTGGGCGGACGCATGCCCGCGAGGTGGCCCACCTGGGGATCCAGGCGGTAGCGCCCGTCGGCGAGTTCGGCGAGGAAGCCCTTGGCCAGAAGGTCCGGCAGAGCGGCCCGGCAGGCTTCGGGAAGGTCGGGCGGGATCTGTCCGAGGAGCGTGGAGGTGCTGTGTGCGGCGGCGAACAGGGCCGCCAGCCGGGCGGCCGGCGGGAGTTTGCGGACCGGCTTGGCCGACAAGGCCCGTGTGGTCCACCCGGATACGCGCGAGCGCACGGCTTTTCCGAACGGCAGGGGGTGGTCGGCCTCGCGGGCCAGATCCGGGACGGTGACCGGCGTCGCAGGTGCGACCGGGTCGCTGCTGAAAATCGTGTCGCCCATCAGCCAGCCCAGGCCGCGGAGGGCATCGACCACTTCGCGGGGATCACCCAGCCGCAGGGCGGACAGGTCAGTACCGGTGAGGTTGCCGGTGCCGCCACGTGCGGCCCGGATCGCCACCACGACGGCCAGGAGCTGCTGGCCGGGATCCGGCAGTGGCAGGGCGGCCACGTAGCTCAGCAGCGTGCGCGCCGCCGCGCCTTGCTGGGGTGTCAGGAGGAAGGGCAGCGCCTGGGGTTTGCCGGCCGGAACGGCGGTGGCGTTGCTGGAGCTGGGGGTGGATGCAGACTGTGGCACGCCTCCCCCAACGCGCCGCACCGGCTGAGGTTACTGCCCGGGTCCCGTCCGGAGCAGCCCGCCGCCCGCCGGGCCGCGCAGACGCCGACGTGGTGGGAGCCGGCTGCGGCTGCGGCTGCGGCTGCGGCTGCGGCTGCGGCTGCGGCTGCGGCTGCGGCTGCGGCCGAACGGAAGGGGTCGGCGGTTCCGTGCGCGGACTGCCGAGCCGAGTGCCGCGATCTTCCCGGGACGCATGGGAGTCCGTTTCGCCGAAGGCCGCCGAGAGCCGCCCCTGCGGACGTCCAACACCAGCCACCCCAAGCCACCTTGTCCTGTCCGCGGCCAAACCGGGTTGTCCGCCGCCCACCTGGCCTTCGACCGGGTTCTTGTAGATGGACAATCAAACAGGCTGCACTGTGGAGTCTCCACCGGCGCCAGGGCCGTCAAGGGCTGGTGGTGAGCATGTCGATGCTGATGGCGGCCTTGTAGGCAGCTCGGTCGATGGCGGGTCCGCGAGTTTTGCATCCAGAGATCGCTCGTTCAACGATGCGCTCTTCTGCGCGGACCCGCCATTCGGCCAGGAGCCTCCAAGGAGGTCTCCCAACTGTCGATCGATGGATCAACGGCCCGTCAAGCAAAGGAAACCCGCACCACAAACCCCGTAGCAGCCGCCACTGGGTCTCTGAACAGAAATCACACGAGAAGGAGCATCGAATGATCAAGCGACTGGTGGGAACAGTGGTACCCATCCTCGCAGCAACAGCACTCCTGACCGCCAGCCCGGCCAGCGCCGCCGGGACCGGCTGGTCGAGCTGCGACCGAGGCCTGTGCGACTACGCCTACGTGGAAGGCGCGATCGGAACGATCACGGACGACAGCGACGACGGAATCGGAGCTGCCCTGGACCTCTATCTTTCCAGCGGCGAACACACCGGCATCTTCATGATCGCTATGGGACCCAAGGCGAAAACCTTCAAGTACCCCATCAAGCAGGCCCGGATCTGCAACTGGAACGGCAGCCTCTCCTCGTGCGGTGCCTGGAAGTACTTCCAATAAGCTCGCCAGCCGCGAGCAGCCGGTCCAGTCGGCGGCGAGAGCGTGGTCAGCCTCGGGGCCGAACCGGCGCCAGATGGAGTTCGCGTGGCGAGAGCCCGCCGGACCGGGGCCCGCAGCCCGATCGGTGGTCTGCCCTCGGCCGGTTCGTCGCCGGATCAACGCGAACTCGCGGACAGAACCCGGATGTTGCGGCACCGGAGCGCGGCTTGCGGCCGGATCCTGGGGGACGAAGGACAGGTGTCCCGCTATGGTCGGTTGGGCACTCAGGATCCGGGGTGCCGGTCATCGACGGAAGCGGGGCTGGAATCGGCATGGTCAGGTCTGTGGTGCGGTTGATCACCGGGGCACCGGGGGCGGGCAAGTCGACACTTCTGGGCCGGCTGCGGGAACGGCCCGTCACGGTGGTCGACTTCGACGAACTGCCCGACGAGGACGGTCGGTTGCTCGGTATCGACATCACCTCCCCGGACGCGTCCGGGGTCTGGCCCGACTACAACCGCCTGTGGGTGCGGATCGCGGGCATGCTCGCGCGAGGAGGCGGGCCCGTCCTGGTGTCCTGCCCCCTCACCCCGGCCGAGTGGGAGGCCGCCGCGGCCGAGGTGCCGGACGCCCCGGAGGTCGTCTGGGCGCGGCTGGACTGCGCGGACCACGACCGCCGCGTCCGTTTGGCCGCCCGCGGCTGGAGCGCGGAGCAGGTCGAGGAAGCCCTCCAGGACGCCGACGAACTGCGCGAACTCGTCCCCACGGCCTTCACCAGCTCCGGCCGTGCCCCGGTGGAGGTCGCCGAGGACGTCCTGCGGTGGATCACCGACTCCTCCAACGCCTGACCCGGCGGCGATCGGAGCCGGCTCCCCCTCCCCCGAACGGGCCGACCACGGCGACCGCTGCCGGCGGCCACACGACCGGCGCCGGTGACCCCGTCAGGGGGCCGTCGGGTGTCGGGTTGACGAGATCGTTCGCACTCGGGAGCATGTGTCGCCGCGTGCGTGCGCGGGTGTGTGCAGACCGGATTCGTGGGGTGTGGGGTCATGAAGTTCGTGGTGTCCGGGCGGTGCGTGGGAAGGGTCGGGCTGGCCGTCGGCGCGGTGCTGATGTCGGCGGCCTGCGCGGCAGGCGGGGGCAATGGGGCGACGGCGCACGGCCCGGTACCCACCGAGGCGGTCGAATCCGTCGGCTCCGTCAGCGCCGTCAGCGCCGTCAGCGCCGTCAGCGCCGCATTCGGCAAGGCGGTCGGGACCGAGGACCTCACCGGGCTCGGCACTGTGTCCGGCCCGGTAGCCGGGGT
This sequence comes from Kitasatospora sp. NPDC059803, assembly GCF_042732255.1. NCBI lineage: Bacteria > Bacillati > Actinomycetota > Actinomycetes > Kitasatosporales > Streptomycetaceae > Kitasatospora > Kitasatospora sp. NPDC059803. Next base: position 35,289 of record NZ_JBHWIJ010000053.1, read on the forward strand.
CCAGCAGGCCGGTGCGCCCGCGACCACCCTCTCGATCACGGAGGGCGAGGTCGGCGAGGTGGGTCCGCACGGGACGATCACCTATCCGTCGGTGACCAGTTGCCTGGTCGTCACCGTCTACCTGCGGGACGGCGGCAAGGTCGGCGGCCATGTCAGCCTGTTCCAGGTCCCGGGGAAGTACTACTCGGACGAGGTCCTGCCGGCCATCAGGCGTGCCGTCGGTGGCCGACGGGTGGCGGCCGTCGACGTCAGCGGGGCCGTCGGGGCCTGGAACCCCTCGTACCTTCGGAAGGCCATCGAGCGGTACACCGACGGGTCGGTCCCCGAGCCGACGGGCGACGCGAAGGGGATCGGTGACGTGGTGGCCAAGATCCTGGGCCGACAGGGCAAGGAGGTCACCGTCCGGGACGTGCCGGACGGCGACATCACCAGGTGAGCACCACGTCGACGGCCCGGCTCCGCTCAGAGCGCCAGTTCGACGAGGCCCGCGAGCAAGCCGACGACGATGCCCAGGACCGCCACGGCCGCAAGCCCGATGAAGAGGCCGACCACCAGGGTCATGACCTCCGGGGCCTCACCACGCCGGACTCCGACCAGCAGCCAGCCGGCCGGCACGGCGCCCAGTACGAGGACCGCGCCCGCGCCGGCGCCGTACTTCACGGCGGGCGACGACGACGGCTCGTAGGCCACGCCCCGCACCAGCCGCACCGGGAGCCGGGTGCCGGCCCGGTGCTTGCCGGTCGTGCCGTTCACCACGATCGGGCGGGCCTCGCCCGCGGAGGCGCCGGCCGGCGTGAACCGCCCCTGGCAGTTGGTGCCGTCGCTGTTGCCCTCGCTGTCGGACACCTCATAACAGCGGTCCACCAGCACCACGCCGTCCGGCGGGCCCAGCCCCATGGCCGCGCCCATCCGCTCCGCGCTCAGCCACCAGGCCAGCCACACCGCCCCGGTCAGGAACGCCACTGCCAGCATCCCCGCCACCGCTCGCACCGCCACACCCCACACGCCGCCTCCCCGCGTACGCACCACGACCGCTACCCTCCGTTGTTGCTGCTGCGCTCGCCGCCCCCGCCGCGCCCGCCGCGCAGAGCCTGCCCGACCGACCGCCGGGACCGATACGGCCAACTGAGGATGACAGCAAGGAAGTTGGCGTGCAATGCCCCACCCGGGCCCGGCAGCACCCGATGCCGGTGAGCGGCGTGGCGGCGGACGGACGCGCCAGTGCGCACGTGGAGGCGGTGCCGGCGTGGCGGAGGCCGCAGTCCGGTCCGCTCTTCTCCTCAGCTCGGCGCGGGCGCCGCACCGTCGAGGACGAGGTCGATGACCTGGAACCTCACCACCAAACTCGTCTCGGTCCTGCGCGGCCACGCCGACCCGCGGCTGCTGGACGACTACGAAACCGAGCGCCGCGCAGTGGGCCGGATCACCGTGGACCAGGCACTCCTGCGCGCCCGGGCCCCGCCCACGCCTCCCCGGCCCCCCTCACAGCCCTCGGCGCCGCCACGCGACAGGCGTTGGGTGGCTCTGTCCACGAGAACCGACAGCACCTGTACACGAGTTCGGGCAGCACTCGAAGCTCTGCAGAAATGGAACAGTTCTGACTTCGGGCAGCACGGGCCCCTGCCGAGAGGGCGGTTTCTAGGGATCGTCGCAACACGTGGTTGGTTTGATCAGGCCGCGAGTAGTTTATGCAGGCGCGGGGGGGGGGGGGGGGGCCGCCCGCGGGGGGGGGGGGGGGTGT
>NZ_JBHWIJ010000054.1:0-8701 GCF_042732255.1 Kitasatospora sp. NPDC059803
GCCCGCGCGGGACGGGTGCGCCCGGTGGACGCGCTCGCCGTCGGCCGTACGGCGGGCGGCACCCGGCGGGACCGGGCGGCGGCCCGCGCCGCCGAGCTGGCCGCCCGGCTGCCGCTGCCCCGGCCGCTGAGCCTCGGCCTCGCCCAGCCCTTCGCCCGCCCCGCCCGGGCCGCCGGGATGCTCGCGGCCGTGCTGTTCGGCACGGCGGCCGCGGTCTTCGCGGTGGGCATGGGCGGGACGATGACCTGGGTGCAGGCGGCGAAGGACCACGACACCGCGGACGTCGTCGTGCACCCGCAGCGGCCCGTCGGCCCGCCCGGGGCGACACCTCCCGCCAGGCCGGCCGCCGCCGACCCGGCCGCCGTCACCGCCGCCCTGGACGCCCAGCCGGGCACGGCCGGCTACTTCGGCGACGGCACCGAGGACGTGACGGTCCCCGGCGTCGCGGGGAGCACCAGGGTGACCGCGTTCGACGGCGACGCGTCCGGGGCCGGCTACCGGATGGTCTCCGGGCGCTGGTTCCGGGCCCCGGGCGAGGCCGTCGCCCCGGCCACCTTCCTCACCGAGGCCTCGGTGGCGCTCGGCGACCAGGTCACCTTCACCTCCCACGGCAGGGCGGTCACCGTCCGGATCGTCGGCGAGGTCTTCGACCCGCACATGCAGACCAACGAACTGTTCACCGACGCCGCCGGCTACCCGCCCGGTGCCGCCCCGCACCCGGACTCCTGGTCCGTCGCGCTGAAGCCCGGCACCGACCGCGCCGCCTACGCCACCGCCCTCGGCGCCGCCCTCGCCCCGGTGCGGATGACGGCCGAGGCAGGCGGGTCGCACGGCTCCAGCGGCTCGATCGCCGCCCTGAACTCCCTCACCGCCACGCTCACCGTGCTGCTCGTCGTGGTCGCCGGGCTCGGGGTGTTCAACACCGTCGTCCTGGAGATCCGGGAGCGGAAGCGGGACACGGGCGTCGCCAAGGCGCTCGGCATGACCCCGGCGCAGACCGTGGGCGGGGCGCTCGCCCCGGTCGTCCTGGTCGGCGCGCTCGGCGGTGCGATCGGCCTCCCGGTCGGGCTGCTGCTGCACCGGCTGACGGTGCCCGCCATGGGGCGCAGCGCCGGGCTCCGCTTCCCCGCCTCGGCCCTCGACGTGTTCGGCACGCCGGTGCTGGCGCTGCTCGGGCTCGGCGGCGTGCTGATCGCGGTGCTCGGGGCATTGCTGCCCGCCGTCCGGGCGGCCCGGGCGCGGACGGTCGAGGCGCTGCGGGCCGAGTGAGGGGCCGGGTGAGGGGCCGGGCGGCGGGTCAGGCGCCCTTGTCGGGTCGGTGACCCTCCGCCTTGGGCTCCTCCGGCGTGTCCCGCTCGGCCGGATCCTGCTCTGCCGCGTTCTCCTCCGCCGTGTGCCGCTCGGCCGGATCCTGCTCTGCCGCGTTCTGCTCCGCCGTGTCCTGCTCCGCCTTGTGCTCGGCGGCCCGGACCTGCTCGGCGAAGGCCTGCGCGTCGATCCGCTCGACCGTGGCCCCGTGCCGGGAGGCCAGGTCGTCGGCCCGGTCGGGAGAGGACTCCCGGAGCTCCAGGACGAGCAGCGCGCCGCCGTCCGGGACGCGGGGCGAGAGCATGATCAGCCCGGCGCCGCCCTCCGTCGCCCGGCCCTCCTCGGCGGCGTTGCCGAGCGCCGCACCCGCCGCGAAGCCGAGCAGGACGCCGATCGGCCCGCCGACCAGGCCCACCAGGCCGCCGAGGACGCCGGAGCTGACGGTGGTCACGCCCGCGCCCCGGGTGAAGGTGTCCTGGATCTCCAACAGGCCGTCGGCGCTGCGCTCCAGGGCCGCCAGCTGCCGCAGGCCCGGCAGGTGCTGCGCCTCGTCGAAGGCCGCCCGCCACGCGGTGGCGTCCGGGAAGGTCAGCAGGACGACGTTGTGCTGCTCGCTCATCGCGCTCCGATCGGGCCGGGGGCGGGGGTCGCCGGATTCCATCGTGACCTTCGGTGCCCGGCCCGGCCACAGGAGCGACGGGCGGCGCGGACTGCCCGGGGCCCGGCCGTTCAAACGTGGGGCCCGGTTCAGTTCCCCGTCGTGGTCTGGATTCCGGACAGGTGTAGGGCGATGCGAGGTCCGACGGGCGAGCCGGGGCACGGGCGCGGCCTGCGGGAGAGGGATGGGCGGGGGAGGCCTCGTCCCTATTCCGACCCTGGCCGAATTTGTGCCCGGTGCGCGGCACACCTCTGGTGCGGCGGGTGGGGCGGTGCCAGGATCCCGACCCGGCACGACCGTGCCAGACCCGAATGTCTGAAGGAGGCACCATGCAGCCCACGGCAGAGCAGGTCCGCGCGCTCAAGGACGAGGACTTCCGGCTCACCCTCGGCCAGGGCCACCAGGTCCACCCGGCCGGCGACCTGTCGGACGAGGTCTACGTGACCGCCGCGGTGCAGGCCAGCACCTGTGGTGGCTGGAGCAGCTGCGCCCACGTCTGCAGCTTCTGAGTCCGCCGTCCGCGGCGCGGACCCCGGTCGCACCGCCGGAGCCCGCGTCGCGGACGCACGACCCGGCCGGGGCGCGTACGTCCGGTGCCGCAACCGTCGGGCACCAAGCACCGCAACCGTCGGGCACGAAGCACCGCAACCGTCGCGCACGAACCGAGCATGGAGAGACCGCCCGTGGTTGACGCGTCCGAAATCCGGCGGGCCGCCGCCCGAGCCGTCCCGCTCGCCGCCCGCGGTCCGCTGCCCGACCCGGACGCCCAACGCGCCGGACAGGCTGAACGGGCCGACCGTGCGGGGCGGGTCCTCGACCGCTGGCGCGCCCAGCCGCCCTTCGACCGGGACGACTGGTTCGAGCGCCGCCTCGCCGCCGACCGCCTCGACCCGGACGGGCTGCGCGCCCTGCTCGCCGAACACCCGGCCGACCTCGCGGACCGCCTCGGCACCCCCGCCTGGGCCGAACGCCTCGCCGCCGCCTTCGAGGCCGGGCACACCCTCGACCTCCCCGAGGAGCACGCCTTCGCCCGGCTCGTCGCCCCACTGCTCGCCGACGCCCGCGACCGCCTGCGCACCGGCCTCGCCGAACTCGGCCCCGCCACCGCGGACGCCGCCACCCCCGGCCCCGCCACCCTCGGTACCCCCGACCAGCTCACCGCCCTCGTCCTGCCCGCACTCACCGCGACCGCGCACACCACAGCCGTCCGCACCGTCATCACCGAACTCCACGTCGCCCGTCTCTCCGGCGAGTTGACCGGAGACACCCCCGAGCAGCGGTACCGGAACTTCCTCGACCGGCTCACCGAACCCGGCCGCGCCGTCCGACTCCTCGCCGAACACCCGGTGCTGGCGCACCGGCTGGCCACCGCCGCCGAACAGTGGACCGCCACCTGCCTCACCCTGTACCGCCGCCTCGCCGCCGACCTCCCCGCCCTCGCCCGCACCTTCGCCGACGGCCGCCCGCTCGGCCGCCTCACCGAACTCGCCACCGGCCTCGGCGACCCGCACCGGGGCGGCGCCACCGTCAGCGCCCTGCGCTTCGAGCACGGCACCCGGATCGTCTACAAGCCGCGCCCGCTCGGCGCCGAGACGCACTTCCAGCACCTCCTGCGCTGGCTCAACCCCCGACTCCGGCTGCCGCTGCACGACCTCGCCCACCTGGCCCGCGACGGCTACGGCTGGGTCGCCCACGCCACCGCCGAACCAGCCCGCGACGACGCCGAGTTGAGCGACTTCTACCACCGCGCCGGCACTCTTGCCGCGCTGCTCCACACCCTCGACGCGGTCGACTGCCACGCCCAGAACCTGATCGCCGTCCGCGACCAGCCGGTCCTGATCGACCTGGAAGCGCTGTTCCACCCCGACCTGCCCGAACCCGCCAAGGACCTCTCCGAGTCCGAACGGCTCGCCCGTCACGAGGCCCGACACTCGGTGCTGCGCTCCGGCCTGCTGCCCGAGCGCATGTGGGACGAGGGCAACGGCGGCACCGACCTCTCCGCCCTCGGCTGGGATCCGGGCAGCCTCCCGCCGCGCCCCGCCCCCGTCCTGGTCGACCAGGGCACCGACCGGCTCCGCCTGGAGTACCGCCGGATGCCCGTCGCGGCGCCCGGCAGCCGGCCCGTCCCGCCCGGGCGGCCGCTGCGCCTGGCCGACCACGTCGGCGAACTCGAAGCCGGCTTCACCGAGGCCTACCGGCTGCTCGCCGCCCACAAGGGCGAACTCCGGGATCTCATCCGGGCGTTCGCCGCCGACGAGACCCGGATGCTACGCCGCGACACCTTCGAGTACCGCAGCCTGCTCGCCACCGCCTGCCACCCCGACCTGCTCCGCGACGGCCTCGACCAGGACCGCCACTTCGACCGGCTCTGGGCGCTCCCCGCCTGGGAGGAGCACGCGCTCGCCTACGTCGACCACGAGCGCGCCGACCTCTGGCGCGGGGACGTCCCGGTCTTCACCATCCGCCCCGACGGCGTCGACGCCCGCTCCTCCACCGGCGCCCTGATCCCCGGCGTCACCGACCGGCCCGCACTCGACCTCGCCCTCGCCAAGGCGGACGCCCTCGGCGAACCGGACCTGGCCCGCCAACTCCAGCTGCTGCGCCTGTCGGTGACCACCGCGGACGGCGCCCGCGAGCCGCGCCGCCACCCGGCCACGTCCCCTCCCGTGCTATCCGGGAAGCCCGCCGAAGGCCTGGACCTGGCCTCCCGCGCCCTCGCCAAGGCCGTCGACGCCGGCGAACAACTCCTCCGCGAGGCCTACCGGGGAAGCGCGGACCTCGCCTGGGCCGGCCCCAATTGGGCCCCGCCCGGCCGCTGGGCACCCGCCGAACTCGGCCCCGACCTCTACAGCGGGACGGCCGGCGTCGCCCTCTTCCTCCACCAGCTCGCCACCGTCACCGGCGATCGCGAGCACCGAAACACCGCCCAGGCAGCTGAACTGACGCTGCGTCATCAAATCCGGCGACGTGCCGACCGCCTCGGCGGCGGCCTCTCCGGCGTCGGCGGCGTCCTCTACACCCTCGCCCACCTCGCCGCTCACCACCCCGACGCCGAACTCGACGCCCTGGCCGCCCAGGTGGTGCGCCGCAGCGCCGCCACCGCCGCCGACGACGCCCAGCACGACCTGCTCGCCGGCAACGCGGGCACCATCGGCGGACTGCTCGCCTGGGCGGCCGTCCGCCCCGGCCCCGCCGTCACCGACGCCCTCGCCGCCTGCGCCGAACGCCTCGTCCGGGCCGCCGCGCCGCACCCCGAAGGCGGCGCCGGCTGGCTGCCCGCCTCGCTCGCCGGCGCCGTCAAGCGCCCGCTGGCCGGCTTCGCGCACGGCGGCTCCGGCATCGCCTGGGCGCTCGCCCGCGCCGGCCGGCACCTCAGCGACCCCCGGCTGCCCCAACTCGCCCTCGCCGCCGTCGCGTACGAACGCACCCTGTTCGACCCGGCCGCCGCCAACTGGCGTGACGTCCGCGAGGACGACGGCCCCGACGCGCCCCACTACCCCGCCCTCTGGTGCCACGGCGCCTCGGGCATCGCGCTCGCCCGCACCGAACTCGCCGAACTCCTCCCCGAAGCCCGCGAGTTGCTCCTCACCGAACGCGACACCGCCCTGACCACCGTCCTCCGCGAGGGCTTCGGCCACAACTTCTCGCTCTGCCACGGCGACTTCGGCAACCTCGAACCCCTCCTCCTCGCCGGCGACCGCTGGCGCACCGCCGCCCTGCGGCAGGCCCACGCCACCCTCGACGACCTCGACACCCGCGGCTGGATCTGCGGCCTCCCGCACGGTGTCCACAGCCCCTCCCTGATGGTCGGCCTCGCCGGCACCGGCCACGGCCTGCTCCGCCTCGCCGACCCCATCACCCCCTCCCTCCTCGCGCTCCACCCGCCGACCCGCTGAGACGGTCGGCGAGGTCGGCAAGGTCGGCGAGGTCGGGCCGCGCGGGCTCGGCCGGGACGTTCCTGTGATCGTCGGACCGCAGGTCCGGAGTGCACCGCAACCGGCCCCTGAATCGAACATCGCGGACCCTCCCGGTGATCGATTGCCACCAACTCGCCGCCGCCGACACGGAATCGCCCGGATCGAGTGAGACCGGCCGGGACACGCCGGACGGCCCGGCGGACCGCTGCCAGGATCGGGGTCCGCACCGCAGCCAGCCCCTCGCAGAGTGCCCTCCGGCACCGCTGCCGACCCCACACGCCCACACGGCGGTGAGGGCTGCCCGCGCGCGGATCCGCTGCGGCCATCGGCCGCCGTACCAGGGAGCAGGGAGCACTGTGTCCGAACAGATCGTGAAGCCCGAGAAGCCCCACACCCCGCCCGACCAGACCCCGCCCGACCGCACCCCGCCCGACCGCACCCCGTCCGACCACGACCAGGATCAGGACCAGCACGACCAGGATCAGGACCAGCACGACCAGGATCAGGATCGGCACGACGAGGAACTGCGCCTGCGCTTCCCCGGCGACCGCCGGGCCGAGGCCGGCGCGTCGATGTCGGCGAACGCGATGCTGCGCCGCCTCCCGCACCTGGTGCGCCGCGCGCTGGCGCTGGCGTGGGCGGCGGACCGGACGTCCACCGTGCTGCTGCTGGTGTGCCAGGCGCTGGCGGGCGTGTTTGGGGCGTTGGCGCTGTACGCGACGACCGGCACCCTGGGCGCGCTGCTGGTGGCGGGCCCGGTGGGGGAGCACCTGCGGACCGCCGCGCCGTCGCTGCTCCTGCTGACCGTCTCGGCCGCGCTGCGCGCGGTGCTGGGGATCGCGGTGGTGGGGCTGTCCGGCCGGGTGTCGCCGAGGGTCACCCGGGAGGCGGAGCTGGCGCTGATCGCCGCCGGGTGCGCGGCCGAGCTGCGGGCGTACGACGAGCCCGCGTACAACGAGCAGTGGGAGGCGGCCGATCGGGGTGCCTCGACCACGCCGGACCTGCTCTCCAACGCCCAGGACGTGATCGCCTCGACGGTCTCGCTGGCGGCTGCGGCGGGCGTCCTGGCGACGCTCCACCCGTGGCTGGTGCCGCTGCTGCTGCTGGGTTCGGTGCCGACCGGGGTGGCGGCCGTCCGGACGGCCCGGATCCACTACCTGGCGGCGGTGGCCACCAACGAGGACCGTGGCGCGCTGCGCGTCTACCGCTGGTTCCTGATCGACAAGACCCGCGCGGACCAGGTCCGTTCGGACCAGGTCACGCCGTTCCTGATGGCCAAGTACCGCCGCGCCGAGGAGAAGATCGTCGAGGCGACGGACCGGGCGACCAGGGAGGCGGCGAAGGTCTCCCTGCTGGCCTCGTTGGGCACGGGGGCGGGCAGCGCGCTGGTCTGGGGCACGCTGCTGTACCTGGTGGCGAGCGGCCGGATCGACCTGGCGGCGGCGGGTACGGCGACGTTCGCGCTGCGGACGGCCTCGTCCGGGTTGCAGGGCCTGGTCGGCAACGGCGCCCGGCTGTACCGGATGGGCCTGTACCTGGACGACTACTTCACCTTCCTGGACGAGGCCGGAGGCCACCGGATCCGGCGCGGCGGGATCGTGCCGGACGCGCCGCAACTGGTGGAGGTCGCGGACCTCGGGCACGCCTACCCCGGCGAGCAGCAGGAGCCGGCGCTGTGCGGGGTCAGCATGACACTGCGGGCCGGGGAGGTGGTGGCGGTGATCGGGCAGAACGGCAGCGGCAAGTCGACGCTGCTGAAGCTGCTGTCCGGCCTCTACCTGCCGCAGTCCGGCCGGATCTGCTGGGACGGCGTGCCGGTGCAGGAGCTGGACGCGGACGGCATGTGGTCGCGGGTGGCCCGGGTGCCGCAGGAGTTCGCGCGCTGGCCGCTGGGGGCGGCCGAGAACGTCCACCTGGGGCACCTCACCGAGCAGGTGATGGCGGACGTGGAGCGGGCGGCCGCGCGGACGGGTTTCGACGAGATCGTGGCCCGGCTACGGTCGGGCTGGCGCACGCTGCTGGCCCAGGGCTGGTGGGGCGGCGCCGAGTTGTCGGGCGGCGGCTGGCAGCGGGCGGCGGTGGCCCGGGCGCTGTACCGGACGGTGCGCAGCCCGGGGCTGCTGATCCTGGACGAGCCGACCTCGGACCTGGACCCGCGCGCCGAGCACCGCATCCTGCACGCGCTGCGCGCCCTCGCCCCGGGGCGGATCACGCTGCTGGTGACGCACAACATCGCCAACGCGGCGGTGGCGGACCGGGTGATCGTGATGGACCGGGGCCGGATCGTGCAGACCGGCACCTGGGCGGAGCTGGCGGCGCGCCCGGACGGGCTGTTCCGTGAGCTGCTGGACCTCCAGCGGGACCGGACGGTCCCGGCGCAGCGGGTCTGACGTCCTCGGCCGGCGAGGGCCGGTGCTGACCGTCCTCCGTACCGTCGTCGTCACGGCGGTACGGAGGACGGGCGGCGCCCGCCGGACGCGGTGTGTGTTTTTGACGGCCCTGCGCCGGTGGGCCAGCGTGCCAGCGTGCCAGTGCGTCAGTGCGTGGTGCGTGCCGCGTCGCGCAGCCTGCGCCAGGTGCGGCTGACGGACGCCAGCCCGGCCCGCCCGGCGCCGGTCCCGCCGCCTTCCCAGCTCCGGGCCGCCTCGGCGAACGTCTCCGCGCGCTCCGCGTTCTCGGCCGCCGCCTCCGCCCGGGCCGCCCCGGGCGGCGCGGGCCTGGCGCCCCGGGCCACCCGCGCCCCGCGCCCCCCGGCGGTCGGCGCCGTGTTCGACCTGGTGGGATTCGACCAGCGCGGGGTCGGCGAGAGCACCCGGGC
>NZ_JBHWIJ010000054.1:8711-36948 GCF_042732255.1 Kitasatospora sp. NPDC059803
CCCGCCGCCCCCGCGCCGGCCCGCCCCGGCGACCGCCCCCGCGCGCCCCGCGTTCCGGGCCGCCGCCCCCCCCGGGCCCCCCGGGGCCGGCGCGGCCCGGGCGGCGAGCCGCAGGTCCTCCGGTTCGATCGTGTCGAGCCTCGTCCGGACGTGGTCGAGCAGCGCGGCGCAGGAGTCGTCGATCGCGGCCTCGCCCAGGGGGCGCGCCGGGAGGTCCAGCCCGTCCGTCAGCCGCTGCTCCAGGGCGGCCCGCAGGTCCGGCACGGAGATGTCGCGGATCGTGAGGGACAGGTGAGCGGAGAGGCCGGCGGCGCCGACCGCGCGGTGCGCGAAGCCGCGCGGGACGTAGAGCACGCTGCCGGGTTCGAGGACGCTGTGCAGGAGCCGCGGGGAGTGCTCGTCGTCGGGGAGTTCTCCCGGCGACCAGTCCGCCGCGGTCGGCGCGTCGTGGACGTACCAGGTCTTGCGTCCGGCCGCCTGGAGGACGAACACGTCGGCGTCGTCGCGGTGCACCGCGAGGCCCTGGCCGCCGGCGGGCGTGACGAAGAAGAACGCCTCCACGCGCCGGTCGAGTTCTTCGGACAGCCGCGCCACGAGCTCGCCCGTCGGGCGGTGCCACTGGTCGACGCAGCGCAGCAGCAGCGTCGCCCCGACGCCCAGGAGTGCGAGGACCTTCGCGCGGTCGGCGAAGCCGTGGTACGTGATGCCGTTGACCGTGCGTGACGTGGTGTAGGCCTCGGGCGGGACGGTCACCTTGGTGGAGCGGACCATCTCCAGGTAGGGGGTGCGCAGCAGCCCGGTGTCGAAGGCGGCGTCCAACGCGTCCAGGTCGAACGGCGAGGCGAGTTTCTCCGGCGTGAAGACGGCGGGCTTGCGCTGCCACTGGTGGCCGGTGAAGCTGCGGACGTCGCCGACCCAGTCGGCCAGCGTGGGCGATTCCATGGTGTGTCCCGTGGTGTCAGGGTGTTCGGGGCTCGCGGGTCAGGCCCTGGCCGCGGCGTCGAACCGTACGGAGAGTAGGGAGCGCAGGGGGACGTGCGTCTCCTGCTGCGGGCCGCGGATGGCGAGCCGGTGGTCGAAGGCGACGTTCAGCAGGCGTTCGGCCAGGGGTACGACCAGGTGCTTGGCCCAGCAGCGGGCTCCGTCGAAGCCGAACGGCATGAACCCGGGCGTCTTCTCCGGGTCCGCCACCCCGGCCCACCGTTCGGGCCGGAACTCCAGCGGGTCGGACCAGTGCTCCGGGTGGCGGTGCATCAGGAGCGGGAAGAGCGCGACGCGGTCCTCGGGGCGGATCTCGGGGTGCAGTCCGGTGTAGGCGTGGCCGTCGTTGCGGAACAGCATCCACGCGGGCGGGAGCAGCCGCAGGGTCTCCCACAGGACCTCGGTGAGGTCGGCGCGGGCGCCCTCCCGCTCCCGGTCCGGCCCCATGAGCCACAGGGCGTTGCCGGCCAGTGCGGCCACCCCGTCGCAGAGGGTGGCCGTCGACCGCCGGTACAGCGCGATGGCCTGCCTTCGCTCCCGGGTGTCGGAGGCGTCGCGGATCTGCCCGGCCAGCGCGGTGCTCCTGCCCTCGGCGGCGGATCCCGGCCAGACGGTGACGGCGCGGTCGACGATCCGGGAGAGCCGGTCGGAGCGGGTGACGCCGCGTTTCGACAGGAGGGAGACCGGCAGCGGGTCGGACGCGAAGAGCCATCGGCGCAGGTAGGAGGTGGCCGCGTAGGGCCAGGCGCCGGACAGCCCGCGTGCCGGGGGCGGCGGGGTCCTGATGCCCGCCATGACGTCCTGACCCAGCGCGCGGATCGTCCTGGTCGCGCTGTCGTGGTGGATGTCCGCTCCCGCGGCGGGCTTGTAGACCGAGCGCTCCGCCGACCGCACGGGGCGCGCCGCGACGATTTCGGCCATCAGCTCGCTGTCGGAGACGCCGACCGTGCGGGCGTCGATCCGGAATACCTTTTCTTCCCTGGTCAGCAGGTCCTGGATCTTCGGGGCGTAAACAATGGAATGGCTGCGCCCGGCTGTCGGCGCCATTTCTTCCATGAGAATCCCGCCTCCAATGAAATGGCGATGGAATGGATTCCCCCGGCGGGCGGAGAACTCCGGGCAGGCGGGAGGACTCCGGGCAGGTGAAAGGGTGGGGCGCTCTGCAGCGCCGGCGGGGGCCGCGACCCGGCCGTGGCTCGGCCACGGCCCCCGTTGGTGACAATGCGTCAGATGACGTGCGCGATCCACGAGTGGTCGGCGAGGTCCTCGTCACGCTTGAACTTCTTCACGATAGCCTTGATCATCTTCATGGGTACTCTCCATTCCCGGGATGGCAGGCACGGTGGAGCAAGGATGCCCGCGGCTTGGCGGAAATTCGGTATTCCGATCGGAACCCCGAACCGACTTTCATCTAACTCCGGACCTTAACCGAAAGCTAGGGCTCCTGACACTCTTTTGACAAAGGATGACCTCCTCGCCGGTCCGGATTGTGCGGTGCATTAGATGGCCGATCGTTATAACTTCCCGAGGCGTGCGGTGGGGGACCATATCGGTATGGAGCTGAGGATTGAGGCCACCGACCTGCCGGGGCGTGAGTGTGCCGCCGCGCCGGGCTTCCCGGGCTACCGGGACCTGTACGTCGCCGTCCAACGCCGGGGCCGCCCGGCCGAGTTGCTCGACCTGTTCCCGGGGGACGCGCCGCGCGCCCGCTGGTCGCTGGAGTGCGAGGCGCAGCCGGCGCCGGGTGGCGCGGACCTCCCCGGCACAGTGGACCTCGCCGGCGGAGTGGACCTCACCGGCCGGTACGTGCAGGGCGGCCCCGGCGCCCGGTTCGTCTACCTGAACTGGGTGACCGGGAACGGTGACGGCTGGGCGCTGTTCCGCCGGGCCAAGCTGCTGCTGGCGGCGGTCGACCGGGAGGTCGTCGAGGCGGCGGTGGAGCGCGGCGTCCTGGTGGCCCGGCTGCGGCTGACGGATGCCAAGGGCCGTCCGCTGTGCGCCGCCGTCCGCCCGCCCGTGGTGACCTGGTCGGCGGAGGGCTGAGTGCGAGGGGGGCCGAACGCGCGAGGAGGGCCCCGCCGCACGCGGGGCCCTCCTCGATGTTCGGTATGCGCAGGTCAGTTGTACGTCGTGGTGACGCTCACGCCGCCGAAGCCCTGCTGGGCGTAGAGGCTGAAGTACACCCAGCCGGACGGCGGGTTGGTGATGGTGAGGGTCTCGCCGTTGCCGGCGTTGGTGGACTTGGCCAGGTTCGACCCGGTGGTGGCCCACGCACCGCCGTTGTAGTAGAGGTCGGCGTTGCCGGTGCCGCCGCTGGTGGTGATGGTCAGCTGCTTCACGCCGGCGGGCAGGTTGAGGAAGTTGTAGCTGTAGTTGCCGGTGGTGGCGGCGACGCCGTCGCGGCGGCAGTTCTTGTCGTACTGCCGGGTGTCGCCGGCGGTGCAGAGCGGGGCCTGGTTGGTGGGCAGGCTGCCGCAGTTGTCGGCGCCGCAGGCCTTGAGCCAGGTGGCGAAGTCGGCGTCGTAGCGGGTGCCGATGGTGGTCTTGAGCAGGGTGCGGGCGCCGTTCCAGTCGCCGACGCGGTACTTGGCGAGGAGCGCGTCGACGTCCTGCGGGTGCGACTGGAGCATGTAGCGCACGGCCAGGTAGCCCCAGTTGTAGACCTTGGTGGAGTCGGAGTTGTCGTAGGTGTTGTCGAAGAGGGTGCTCAGCGCGTAGGTGCCCTTGCCGGCCTGGGCGACGGCGGCGTCGTAGTGGACGCCCCGGTAGCTGTACGAGATGTACTCGGCGAGGCCCTCGACCCACCAGACGGTCGGGGTGGTCATGCCGGCGTTGAAGTCGCCGTAGAAGTCGTAGCGGCCGTCGAGGTAGTGGGTGTACTCGTGGTTGAGGTTCCAGATCTGGAAGGCGGGGCGCAGCCAGTCGGCCTCGTGCGCGATGAAGCGGGCCTGGTTGCCGGCCTTGGCCGGGTCGCCCTCCTCGTACATGCCGCCGTTGTCGACGGCGATGTCGTACATCTTCCAGGCGTAGAGGCTGTAGTCGTAGTAGTCGTCGAAGACGACGACCTCAAGGCTGGTGTTGTTGTCGTTGGCGACCGGGCCGTTGTCCTTGACCACCTGGTGGAAGAACTGGTCCTCGTTGATCAGGCTGGTGCAGGTGTCGGCGAGCTGCTGCGCGGTCATGTCCTGGGCGCGGATGCGCAGGTTGGCGTTGCAGGTGTGGTCGACGGTGAGCACGAGCGGGACGAGCCGGGCGGCCAGGTCGCAGGTGCCGTAGTAGGCGCAGTTGCCGGTGTCCTTCTTCTCCGCGAACCAGACCAGGTTCATGGTGAGCGGGGCGGTGGCGCCGACCAGCGGGTACCGGTTGACCAGGTCCTTGACGATCGGCCGGCCCTGGGCCCTGGTGGCGTCGTTGGCGACCAGGTTGCCGATCTGGATGCCGATCGAGGTGACCAGGTCGGAGCCGTTCAGCTGGGAGCTGTTGCGGGTGACGAAGGACGCCATGGTGGTGGCGAAGGAGGGGTCGGCCTGGAGGGCGGCGGTGAAGGCGGGGAGGTCGAAGCCGCGCTCGATGACGGTCTTGGTGTTGGCGACGGCGGTGGCCATCGAGCCGGTCCAGGCGCCGGTGTAGTCGGCGAGCAGGCGCTTGACGACGCCGGTGTAGCGGGCGTTCTCCTGGGCGCTGTCGATCAGGGTGACGGCCTCGGCGAGGGTCGCGCCGTTGGCCTCGGTGACGTCCTTGCTGTGCGGGGCGGCGAAGAGGTCGTCGAGGGCGCCGCGGATGGCGGTCTGCAGGGTGGCGCCGTACGGGCCGACCACGTCCGGGTTGTACCACTGCACGTAGTAGCCGGCGCGCAGGAACAGGACCAGCTGGCCGGCGGAGGTGGAGTCGTCGCCGGGGTAGGTGGCGGAGACGTCCCGCAGGGCGTTGGCGACGGTGGCCATCTGGGCCTCGTTGAACGCGGCCTTGGCGTCGTTGCCGGTCAGGGTGAACAGCGTGTTGACGCAGTCGAGGCCGGCGGCCTTGACCCGCTGGACGAGCGCGGCCCCGGTGTTGCTGGTGAAGGCGGAGACGTCGCAGGCGGGGGCGGCCGCGAGCTGCTTGGCGGCCTTGTCGGCCTTGGCGGCCTTGGTGTCGACGCCGGCCCCGGTGGTGCTGGCCGCCGTCGGGGCGGTCGCCTTGGCCTGCTCGTCGGCGGCCAGCGGGCGGGCGTCCTTCGGGGTGTCGGGGGACTTGGGCACGGGCACGGAGTGCGGTGCGGCCGCCTTGCCGGTGGGGGTGGTCGAGGCGTGGGCCGCAGGGGCGTCGGCGGCGTGGGCCTGGGGTGCGAAGAGACCGAGTGCGAGGAAGAAGGCGACGCCGAGCGCAGGGAGTCTGCGCGCGCCGGCCTTCGCTATCCGGGAGGGACGCATCTGTGGGGGCCTCCGGGGCCGTTGAGGGTTGCCGTGTGGTTGGGGGCACACGGTTCCTGATGTGTGACATGTAAAATGTCACACCTGTTGCGGCCGGGGGAAGGCTTGGGAACGGATTCGCGTCGGGCGAGATCGAACCGTTGTCAGGTCGGCGCGCCGCGTCAGGCCGGCGCACCCCGTCAGGTCGGCCCGACGGCGGATCAACCCGCCGTCAGACCACGGCAGTCCGCGCCAACGGCGTCAACGCCGCGAACTCCAGCGGCGCCGACGGATCCACCGACAGCTCCGCCGGAGCCGGCTCGGCGCCGGAGCGGACCAGCAGATCGCCGATCGCCGCCACCATCGCCCCGTTGTCCGTACAGAGCCTCAGCGGCGGCACCCGCAGCGCGATCCCGGCCGCCGCGCAGCGCTCCTCGGCCAGCGACCGCACCCGGGAGTTGGCCGCGACCCCGCCGACCACCACCAGGGTGCCGATCCCGTGATCGGTGCAGGCCCGCACCGCCTTGCGGGTCAGCACGTCGGCGATCGCCTCCTGCAACCCGGCCGCCGCGTCCGGGACGTACGGGTCCGAGCCGCCCGAGCGCCGCGCCTCCACCCAGCGGGCGGCGGCCGTCTTGAGCCCGGAGAACGAGAACGCGTACGGGTCGTCCCGCGGTCCGGTCAGCGGCCGCGGCAGGCGGACGGCCGTCGGGTCGCCGTCCCGGGCCGCCCGGTCGATCGCCGGCCCGCCGGGGTAGGGGAGGCCGAGGATCCGGGCGACCTTGTCGAAGCACTCGCCGGCCGCGTCGTCCAGGGTGTCGCCGAGGTGGACGATCGGATCGCGGGCGAGGTCGCGCACCAGCAGCAGCGAGGTGTGCCCGCCCGAGACGATCAGCACCACGCAGGGGTTCGGCAGCGGCCCGCCGTCCAGCGTCGCGGCGGCGACGTGCCCGGCCAGGTGGTGCACCCCGTACAGCGGGACGCCGAGCGAGAACGCGTAGCCCTTGGCCGCGGCCACCCCGACCTGGAGCGCCCCGGCCAGCCCCGGACCGGTCGTCACCGCGACGGCGCCGATGTCGGCGAGCGTCAGCCCGGCCCGCGCCAGCGCCTCGCCGACCACCGGCGCCATCGCGTGGACGTGCGCCCGGGCGGCGATCTCCGGCACCACCCCGCCGAAGCGGGCGTGCTCGTCCATCGACGACGCCACCGCCTGCCCGAGCAGTACGCCGTCCCGGACCAGACCCGCGCCGGTCTCGTCGCAGGAGGACTCGATCCCCAGCACCACCGGTGACCCTGTCACAGCCACTCACCCTCATCACTCATTACATGCACTCGCGACCATTGTGCCCGACGAGACGTGAGGAATAAGCAGGAGCCCATGCTTCGTTCCTGCAACTCATACGCAATAGTGTTGTCCCGGCACGATCATCACTGTTCATCGAAAGGGGCTGTGTCCCAGCATGGGCACCTACTCGCTTCCCGACCTGCCGTACGACTACTCCGCGCTTGAGCGGGCGATGTCCCCCGAGATCCTCGAACTGCACCACTCCAAGCACCACGCCGCCTACGTCAAGGGTGCGAACGACACCCTGGACCAGCTGGCCGAGGCGCGCGACAAGGAGCAGTTCGGCGGCCTGGTCGGCCTGCAGAAGACCTTCGCCTTCCACCTGTCCGGCCACGTGCTGCACTCGCTGTTCTGGCAGAACCTCTCCCCGGAGGGCGGCGACCGCCCCGAGGGCGAGCTGGCCGACGCCATCACCGAGCACTTCGGCAGCTTTGAGGCCTTCCGCAAGCAGCTCACCACCGCCACCACCGGCGTGCAGGGCTCCGGCTGGGGCATCCTCTCCTGGGAGCCCCTCGGCAAGCGCCTGATCGTCGAGCAGGTCTACGACCACCACGGCAACGTCGGCCAGGGCACCACCCCGCTGCTCGCCTTCGACGCCTGGGAGCACGCGTACTACCTGCAGTACCGCAACGTGCGCCCCGATTACGTCGAGAAGCTCTGGGACGTCGTCAACTGGCAGGACGTCTCGTCCCGCTTCGCGGCCGCCAAGACCGTCTGACGCGCACTAGGTGAACGGCCCCGGACCGGTCGGGCGGTCCGGGGCCTTCCTTGTGTCAGGAGAGCTGCAACAACGCCTTCCGGTGCCGCCAGGCGAGCCGCAGGAGCGCTGCGCCGGCGGGCTGCATCGGCTCCGCATCGGTGAGGCGATCCACCTGCTCGGCCGTGAACGGGATGCCGGCCGAGCGTCCGGTGGCGTCCTCCAGGCCAACGCGGTGGCCTTCGTCGTTGGTCGAGACGATGCGCCGGAACGTGTCGTCGAACAGCTCGGCGTCGAACACGGCCACGGTCAGCATGTCGGTGACGAACGTCAGCGGATCCATCCCGAGGCCCAGCCAGAACACCCGCAGGCGGCCGTCCGCGCGCGCCGCGGTGAGCGACTTGTCCAGCGGCCAGGCGGCGTAGTCGATCGGCGCCCTGTCGCTCCCGTAGTCCTCGGTGCTGCCGAGCAACTCCTCGCTCAGCTCCCGCAGGATCGCCCGCCAGAGGTCGAAGTCGTTCCCCTCGTTCCATGGCGCGTCGTGCGAGGCCTGGAACATCCCGACCGGCATCACCTGGAAGAGACCCCCGCCGCTGGCGACCTTCTCGGGATCACGCCAGTGCAGCACGAACTCCGCTTCGCCGGTGCTGCGATCGTGCCGGATGGTCAGCGTGCTGATGGCCGCCATGACCGGCCGGCGCGTGAGATCGGTCGGATCGCCGATGGCGGCCCGGAAGGGCGTGGCGGCCGAGCTCGCCAGGACCGCCGCCGCGTACTCGTGCGCGACGGCCTCACAGATGTTGATCACGTCGAAGTACCGGCCACGGCCGAAGGCCAGCGTCGGATCGCCCGCAGACATCCCGACATCAAGCAGGCGGTAGCAGCTTCGATCCTCGAACAGCCTGGGCTTGGCGAGATCCCGCACCGCGTCGGCGTAGCGACGGTAGGTCGTGCCGCCCCTCTGACGCGGGCGGATGCGGTCGAGCTCCGGCTCGCCGCCGTCCAGCTCGGCCTCCGGCGCGTCCGGCTGCCAGCGCAGTCGGACACGCTCCAGCGGCACCGGCTGCTCCGGAATCCAGTGCCGCCGAGCCAGCAACGGAGTCCCCGGGACCAGCCGTTCGGGCTCGCTCTCGGCAAGGAGCCGATTGGTCAACTCGAAGCGGTGGTCGTTGAGGAAGCTCCGCACCCATCGCCAGTGCTCCCGACTGTCGGACGGGCCCGGTCGGTCGTCTGCCACGATTCACCCTAACGCCGCGGCTCGCTCGTCGAGTTCCCCGGCACCGGCCACGTCGCGGAGACGGTAGAGGCGGGCCCGCAGGTCGCGGACGGCGTCCTGGACCTTGACCGAGCGGATGCCGTCCGCGCAGTCGAGGAAGTCGTTCCAGGACGCGAGGGCGCCGTCGACGTCGTCCTGCCGGAGACGGACGGTGCCGAGGTCGGCGAGGACGATCGCCCGGGTGCGGCGGCGGTCGAGTCCGTGGATGTCGAGCGCGTGGTGGAGGTGTTCCTGCGCGCTGGTGCAGTCGCCGAGTCGGGCGAGGACCATGCCGGACTCGTGAGCCCACCGGCCGATGCTGTAGTGCGAGGCCCACGACTCGCCGGGCGCGCCGGTGGCCCGTTCGATCGCGCTCTGGGACGCGGCGAGCGAGCTGGTCGCGGTGCGCCGGTCGCCGTCGAGCGCTGCGGCGTTGGCCAGGGTGGCCTGGTAGTAGGCGAGCGCTCGGGAGTCATCGAGGTGTTTGGCCTGGTCGACGCACTCTTCCGCTATCCGCACGGCGGTGGGCCTGAAACCCAGGTCGATGGCCTGAACGGCCAGACCGCGCAGGGCGGTGGCGGCCAACTCGGCGTCGCCGGCTTCGGAAGCGAGCCGGAAGGAATGCGCGTAGTACTGCTGGGCGGCGTCCTGGTTCCCCTCGTCCTGGGCCATCCACCCGGCCAGGTGAACGAGTTGGGAGGTCGCCGCGAACAGCTCCCGGCCGACGGCTTCACTCCACGTCCCGTCCAGCCAGGGCGCGACGTCGTCGTGCAGGTAGCGGACGGCGAGATGGCGGGCATGGCCGCCACCGAGCTCGGCGGCCGCGTCGCCCAGCGACTTCGTCATCCGGCGGATCGCTGCGACCTCGCCCCGGCCGACCTTCACATTCGCATCAGTCTTCAGCCGCGTCCGCCGCAGGATGGCGTCTGGATCAGGCAGGCCCAACGCCGCAAGCGCGTACGCACTGGAGGCGGCCACGAATCCCCGGCGATCCACCACGCCCCTCCGGCTCAGCTCGACACCCGATCCAAGGTAACGCCAATTCCGCTCTCCACGTGACCAGTTGTCGGGCTGTTGACCACCTGGAACATCCGATCGGATTCAGGCAAGCAGCCCCGGACTGGCGATCCGGGGCCGTGCCGAATGCGATGGGCGATCCATTCCCCTACGGCAGGGGCCACGCATTCGTCGGGTCGTCCAGCCAGGCCTGATGGCCGCCGGGGCCGATGGTGAGGCCGAGGCGGCTCGGACCGGGGCGGTCATTGTCCAGCCACCAGCGGTGGGCGGCCTCGACTTCGTCCCACAGGCGGCGCGGGCCGTGCTGCCAGACCGTGTACCGCTCGGTGTTCTCGGTGCCGTCCCAGTCGACGGCGGCCCAGGAGCCGCCGTCGGTCGTGGCCACCCAGAGGCGCGTCTCGACGTCGTCGAGATCGGGATCGTGGTGCCAGGCGTACCAGAGGTCGCCGAGGCGGTGCCCGAGGGCGAACTGGGTCTCGAACTCCGAGTCGGCGACGGCCCAGGGGTCGAGCGTGGTCGTGGACTCGTCCGGTACGTGCTCGTCCATGACGACGTCCCGGAAGAGGCGGAGGTCGCGGCGCTGGGTGCGCATCAGCATGAAGGCGCTGTCGGCGGTGTAGCGGCCGGTGGCAGTTCCGTCGCCGCCCACGGTGAGGCGGAGCAGGCCGCCGTGGCTCCAGTCGTCGCACCAGGGGGTGAGGACGACGCCGCCGGGCTTGGTCTGTTCGATCCAGGCGTACGGAACCCGTCTCACCGAACAGGTGGCCACCACGCGGTCGAACGGCGCTTCGCCGCTCCAGCCGAGGCTTCCGTCGCCGCAGACGACGGCGGGTGCGTAGCCGTTGGCCTTGAGGTTGGACCGGGCGAGTTCGGCCACGGTGGGGTCGATGTCGATCGTGGTCACGTTGGTGTCGCCCAGCCGGTGGGAGAGGAGCGCGGCGTTGAACCCGGTGCCCGCGCCGATCTCCAGGACCCGCATTCCCGGTGCGACGCCCAGGAGTTCGAGCATCTGGAAGACGATCGACGGAGCGGAGGCCGAGGAGGACGGTGAGGCGTCGGCCAGATCCTCCGGCTCCTGCCCGTCGTTGATCTGCGTCACCACGGGTTCGTCCGCGTACGCGGCGGCGAACCAGCGATCGGGCTCGTGCCCGCGATCGCAGGGCACGAGAACATCGTCGTCGCCGCTCAGCCAGACGCGGTCGGGGAGGAAACGGTGGCGCGGCGTCGCTTCGGCGGCCTCGCGCCAGTGGGGGGCCAGATCGCGGCCGAGGTGCCGGGAGACGGCTTGGAGCAGGCCGCGCACGCCGGCCCGCTCCAAGCCCTGCTGGTGAGTTGTCACTTGCTCTTGTCGCCGTCCTTGCCGTGCTTGCCGCCGGCCTTTCGCGACTGGTGATCCTGATTCTGCGGGGCCGTGTTGAAGTCCTTGTCGCCCGCGTGCTTGCCCTGCCCGCCGTCGTTGCCCCCGCTGCCGCCACCGGAGCTTCCGTCCTTGCCGGTTCCCCATCCCATGGGTGCCTCCTGCCTGTCCTGTTCGCGATGATTGTCGTGTGGAGCGCTTGCCCAGGTGCACGGACGTGACAGTGACCAACTGACGTACCCCGGGCCGATAGGCTCCTTGATGAGAGCGGGGCCGCCGTCGCAGGGAGCGAGACCTGCCGACGGGTCACCGACCGCTCTCGGTCGGGGACGCCTACGACGGTAGGGTCCCGGAGTCGGAACCTGAAGTGACCGCGAGTACAGGTACGTTGGCACGAACTCCCGAAGTGGGGGGCTCTCATGCAGTCAAGCCCGCATCAGTCTCTGACTGTCAGTCAGGGTAGGTCTCGGCGCCCACGCGTGGGCATCATCTCCGGGTACGTCTTTCGGGTGATACGAGAACAGTGCGGGGCCACCCAGGGCGAGTTCGCCGAGCGGTCGGCCGTGTCGACCGACACGATCGCCGGATGGGAGAGCGGTCGGCGCCCGCTCACGGCAGTACCTGTCGGGCAGATGTTCACCTACCGCCATCGGCTGATGCAGATGGGCACAGCGCCCGCACTCCTCCAGACACTGGAGCGATCCTTCGAGGCGGACATCCTGCTCGCCGGCATCGTTGAGGAGAAGTCGCCGGCTGCCGGGAGCCCCCTCGGGGCGATGGTGATACGGCGCGAGCTCGTGGAGATTCTCATGTGGCCGCTCAGCGGTGCAGCGCCGCAGACTGTTCGCGACCTCCCGACCCCGCCGCGTCCACGCAAGGGCCCAGCGCCGGCCGGACCGGAACTCCTCGCCCCCGACCGCACCCGGTTCTACACGCATCTGCGGCGCGCGGCCGAGGAAGCGCGTGGAACGGACCAGTTCCTCGCCCGCCGCCAAGCGCTGTACCTGGCCGGATACGACGAACAGGGTGACACGCGGGAGTGGCTCGCCCACCAGCAGCGATCCGAGCGGCCGAACGACTGGCTGAGCCACTGGCTCAACTCCCGTTCCGTCGCCATGGTCTCCGCCCGCCACGGTGACCGGGATCGGATGAGCCACTTCATCGAAACGGCCCTCGCCGATGAGGCGGGCGCGATGGCGAACCTCAACTACTGGGCGTACTGGGTCGGCGAGGCCCCGTACCTCGAACTCTCCGACGACTTCATCGCTGCCCGGTCGCCGGGTCCGTGGTCCGGAGACAAGCTCCTCGCGCACCTCGTTCAGGGGCTCGGCCCGCAGTGCGGGTACGCCGAGTTGAACATCCACAGTGTGTGGTCACTGCTCCAGGTCCGGCCGGATCTGCTGCGCTCCGGAACTGCGGCCCGCGCCCTGCGCGAACGGCTCCCGGTGCTGTTGGATGGTCGGGAGCTGTCGCGGCGTGGGCGACGCGAACTCGACAGCATCCGCTACGCGATCCGCCTTGTCGAGGCGTGAGAGGGGCCAGACAGTGACAGACGACCTGACGCCGGTGGCGAGGTTCCTGTTCGAAGCCGGGACGCTCAAGCAGACCAAGCGCACGGGCTGGTGGATGGCCGGCGTCCGCGATCCCGAGTCGGTCGCCGAACACTCCTGGCGAACCGCGCTGATCGCTTCGATCATTGCCAAGCTCGAAGGCGCGGACCCGGCGCAGGCCGCCTTCCTCGCGGTCTGGCACGACTCCCAGGAGACGCGCACCGGGGACGTCAACCATCTGGGGAAGAAGTACGCGCCCGGCGCCGACCCGGCGGCGGTGACGGCCGACCAGGTCGGCGGAATGCCGGAGATCCTCGCCTCGACCATCCGGGATCTCGTCGCGGAGTACGAAGCGAAGGACTCTCCGGAGGCGGTCTGCGCGAGGGACGCCGACAAGCTGGAGTGCCTGATCCAGGGCGTCGAGTACAAGGCTCAGGGCTATGCGAACGCTCAGCGCTGGATCGACAACAGCCGTGGCCGTCTCATCACGAAGACCGCCAACGCACTTGCCGACGCCGTCCTGGCAACCGACTCCCTCGACTGGCTCCGTGCCGCACTCGGTGAGAGGCCGAGCTGACGCGGGTCGCGGATCGCGCCTTGAAAGCGGCACCTGGCCGGTGTCGGTCTCAAAGCGGCAGTTCGATGTGATGGTGGACGACGCCGCGCACGAGATCATCCGGGGCCTGGGCTTCACCCCTCGCATCACGTTCGAGAAGCGGTGCCGCAACTACGGCTTCCAGCGCGACGGAAGGCACCTGCTCGCCACGCTCGTTCGCGTTCCCGAGTTGGACGACGCCACGTTCATCGAGGTCGAGACGACGGCCGCCACAGAGGCCGACCTCACGCCGGCCCTCGCCCTGGTGCGTGTGGTGTTGGCCGAACTGGGCATCAAAGACGCCGACTTGACCACCGAGCTGTACACCGACGCGGTCGCGGCGGCGCGACCTGCTTGACTGATAGACCTCATTTCGCATTCACCGGCGTGCCCCCTGGGGCCACAGCACCTCAACCGGCACGCCGCGCTGGCGGGCGTGGGCGACCACGTCCGCCGTCCCGCCGTGGCCGCGGGCCGGCAGGCCGTCCCAGACGGCGAGGAGCTTGTCGACCTGGGCTACCAGGACCTCGCTCCCCGCCATGTGGGCGGCTTCGTCGGACTCCACCCGGCCTGTTCGGTGAACGGCGTCGGCACTGCTCAACAGCCGGTCGTAGACGGGGTGATGCCAGTCCGGCAGCCCGTCCCGGTACTGATCCGCCGGAATGACGACCTCCAGCCGCGCCCCCCGTTCGAGCGCGAACTCCGCGATCCACGCGTCCGGCCCGTCCGCGATGCAGGACACGATCGTGAGCCCAGTCGGGTCCTCGCCCGCGAGAGCGTCTTCGAGCAGCCGTCGAACCTGCTCCTCCACCCCGGCCGCCAGCCCCCGGTGCCCCGTGATTCCGATCCGCAGACCGCTCCGGTCGGCCTTCACGGCGTAGTGCCCTTGCCGGAGGTCTCATCCAGGAACGTCACCTCGAACGATTCGAGGTGCTGCGCGCGTTCGGCCAGGAATCGGCGGACGTGAGGTTGCCGTTCGTGCTCCTCGAAGGCCGTACGGTCCGCGTACAACTCATAGAAGACCCGGACGTGTGGCTCGCCCGGCACGGTGTGAATGACGTAGAGGAGTGTGCCGGGTTCCTTGGCGCGGATTTCTTCGAGGGCCGCAGCTGCCAGCTGGTCGAAGGCGCGGGCTGCTGTGGCGTCGTGGGCGATGAAGCGGACGACCAGACCGAATCCCACGGGTCACGCGGCCTTCTGGCCGGCGACCTCGCGGGTGCGCTGGTGGAGCTGGCGGACCGCACGGTTGGTGGCTCGTGCCGGGAGGCCCTTGCCCAGAGCCTGGAAGTGCTCGTCGCCACGGACGGAGCTGATCGTGACGTAGTCGTCCAGGAACGCGTTCCAGGTGGCGCAGGCGGCCTCGACGTGCCCGAGTTCCATCTGGCGGCGGGCCAGCAGGCCGTTGCCGTGTACGCGGCCCTGTTTCTCGTTGGCGGGGCGGGCTCGGTTGGAGAGTTGAAGTTCCTTGATCGCCCCTGGGAGGTCGCCGAGTTCGTACAGCACGTGCGAGACGTGGAAGTGGTAGGCGGCCTGGTCGTAGCCGCCGACGGAGTCGTTGCGGCCCTCGGCCTGGGTCAGCGCGGTTTCGGTCTCGGCGAGGCGCGCGAATGCCTGCCGCTGGTCCTTCACCATGGCGGCGCCGTGCGCCTGTTGGCCGGCGAGGAAGGCCCGCAGTCGCGGGCCGGAGGCCGGAGCCGCTTCGGCGGCCGAGTCGGCCAGTTCCAGCGCCTTCGGGCCGTATCCGAGATTGGACGCCTGGAGCGCCATGCCCCGTAGGGTGCGGCAGTACGTCACGTGGTCCTGGGCCTCGCGTGCGAGCTTGAGGGCCTGGACGTAGTACTTCTGGCCGAGACCGTGGGCAGTCTCGTACATCGCCATCCACCCGGTGAGGTAGGTGAGATCGGCGGCGGCCGACAGCAGGCCGGCCTTCACTTCCGTGGTGCCGGATGCCTGGAGCCAGGGGCCGACCGAGTTGACCAGGAAGGCCGCCGCCATCGGGCGGGCGTGGGCGGCGCCGAGCTCGTCGAGGATATCGGCGATCCGGTCCGTCATCCTCCGAACGGTCTCGACCTCGCCCTGGCCGACCCGCACGGTACGGCCTGCCGCGGCATGGTTCATCCGGTCAGCGGTGTCGTCGAAGACCGGCAGTGTCAGGGCGAGCGAGTAGAGCCCGGAGGCGAGTACACCACGGCGTGAGGGATCCATGTCGGCTTTGCCGATCGACATCAGATCGGACAGGACCCCCTGGCTGCCCGCCTGCTCGGCGCCGCGCCCGAAGCCCGTCTCCTCGGGTGTCACCGGTCGTCCGAGCCGACGTGAGAACGTCTCGCGGACAATCTCCTGTACGTCTGCCCGGGGCTGAGTGCCCGAGAGCCAGTGCGAGATCGCCGACTTGTCATAGGTCAGCTGGTGCCCCGCCTCGCCTCCGACGCGATTCACGGCTCGGGCGAGCTGGCCGTTGCCCCACCCCGCCTGCTGCATGAGTGTCGCGAGCGCGGTGTTGGGTGTGCGCGGTCGGTGGGTCATCGCGATCCCGTCCTCTGTTCAACCGGTTCAACGCCTGGACCAGCTTCGCCTGTTCTCCCATCTTGTGTACCCGCGTTGACTTGGCGTCAGCCATTTGGACGGTGGGTGTGGACCCGAACGATCCGGCATGGCTGAAGAATTGTCGCTATGTGACCGAATGGATTCCCAGTGATCGTCAGTCCGCTCAACACCGCTCGATTCCCTGTTCCGCTGGAGTGGGGTGAGCCGCCCGGGGCCGAAGCGGTGCCGGCGGCGCGGCGGTTGGTGGGGGCGATTGTGCGGGAGTGGGGTGTGCCGCTGTCGGCGGACGGGCTTCAGGAGGTGGAGCTGTGCGCCAGCGAGGTGATCGCCAATGCGCTCGTGCACACCAAGGAGCGCTGTGCCGTTACCGTCCGGTGGTGTGTCGGGCGGGTGCGGGTGGAGGTCGCCGATCGGTGCCCGGAACTCCCGAAGCGCGAGCGTGACGCCGGATCGACCAGCGGGCGTGGCCTCCTGCTCGTCGAAGCGCTGGCGCACACGTGGGGCTGGCGCCCGGCGGGGGTGGGCAAGGTGGTCTGGTTCGAGTACCTGGAAGTCGCCGAAGTGCCGTGTCCCACGCATGGATGGGGCACGGTACTGGACCTTCACGCTCTGCGCGAGGTGGCGTAGTGGCGACCGTCGGGCGCCTCACGACTGTGACGGATTGTTGACTGACGGTAAGGAATTGGCTTGTGTGTCGGTGTCTCGGCTGCTGCCGAGACTGAGCCAGGACACGTTGGCTGGAACTTGGTCACGGTTGTTGGAACCGGAGTGCCCAGCGCTGGAATCGCTCTTGGGGCTACTACTCCAGCTGTAGTTCGTGAGGCGTGTGTGACTGAAGGCGTGAAATGGGTTGATCATTCCCAGCCGTGCTCGGCGTAGGTCCGGTTGTCCCACTCCGGGTGCTCTGTGGTGTAGGTGCCCCAGCCCATGCGCTGGTAGTACAACGTCATCGCGTCGAAGTAGCTCGCGGCCTCAACGGTCCACACGAGCCGGGCACCTTCGGACAAGAGCGCACGAGCCCCGTCTCCGCGCGGTCCGGCCAGGCAGAACATCTTTCCCTCCTCGCCTTCGTCCCACAGCTCGTGAAGCATTGGCTCAGGATAGGTCCCAAGCGGCGCGGTGTGACTACAACGGCTGAACCGCTGTCGTCCCCGCCGCTCCAGTTGTCCTGCGTACGCGCTCGCTCGGTTCCAAGCCCCTCAGCGGAGCGGCCACGGACGCCGCGAGCCCGGGTAGTTCGGAACTGGTTCCAACATGAATGGCAATCCACCGCAGGTTGCAAGAAGGATGGCCAGATGGTTCCAACAAACGTGTCCCACCGGGTCGAAACGGCCAGGTCATCACACCGCGTTAGTTCCACCTATCGTGTCCCGGCTCAGAGACACCGACGTCAGGCCCTGTGCTGGCAGTTGTGCCCGACTGGCTCAGAGGGTGTCGGTGGTGGTCAGGCCACTGAGTAATGCGTCGGGGTGGGGTGAGCCGCCCGAGCATCCTCGGTAACTGATTTTGATTGGTTGTCAGGTGATGCCGGTGGATCGAGTGGCGGCCCTGGGGCGGTGCCCGCGTGGGTACGTCAAATGTGGTGGCGGCCCGGTGCCGGGGGTGGTCATTCTGGGCGGATGGGTGATCGTGCGAATTTTGTCGTTGTCCGCGAGAGCGGTGAGTACGAGCTGTACCTGTCGCGGTTCGGGGCGATAGGAATCGACCTCGACCTCCTGGCCGGGCCGGCGGAGGCGCTCTCGATGGTCCGGCACCTGAGAGCGGTCGACTGGTGGCTGGACGATGTGCACTGCCAGGGTGCGGCGCTGATCGACCTCGGTCGGAAGGTGCTGATGCTGTTCGCCTGGGAAGGGCCGAGCGCCGAGATGCGCCACAGGGCAGCCACTCTGGAACTGTTGCGGGAGGCATGGGTGGGGTGGGACGTCCGGTGGATGTACGACGGCCCTGCCGAGCTGCGGACGTACCTGGGGCTGGACCCCGAACACGTCCGTGCTCGTGGGCGCGGGCATGCGGTGGGGCCGCTGCTCGAACCGGGCGACGAGGAGCTGGCTGACCCCGAGCCGATGGTTGCGGTGGTGACGGTCGGGGCGGTCGGGACGGAGCACTGCTACGTGCTGGCGAACGTCAACGACCATCCGGTCCGGGAGGGGGCTGCGCTGCTCGACCGACTGGCGGGCGGCCCCGAGCACGGGGTCTGCGAGGCGTCGGCCGATGCCGGCATCCACGTCGATCCGCTGCGTCGGCGGGTGGGCTGGTGGGTGCTCGGGGCGTCGGCAGAGGCGTACGAGATGCCGCAGCGATGGCCCGGTTGGACGGTGGAGTTCTGGCAGGACCGCTGGGAGGAGCACGTACTGGCGGCGCCCGGACGCTTCTCGCCGCCGCCGGTCGACCGGGCGAGGGCGCTGGCGGACGTACGGGCTGCAGCGGCCGAACGCCGTCGAGAGGCATGAACCCGCCCGGCGCCTGCCGGGTCGGCCTGGCCGACCCCACCCCGCGAACCGTGCCGGCAGGCACTGACGTGCATACTTGCCGGACGATCAGTAGGACGTAGAGGTGATGACGCGGTGAAACTGGCTGAAGCGCTCGCGCAGCGCGCGGCTGCGGTGCGGCGGGTGGAGCAGTTGCGGGCGCGCGTCGTCGGCAGTGCCCGCTACCAGGAGGGCGAGGAGCCGGCTGAGAGCGCGGTGGAGGTCCTGGCTCAGGCCGGTGAGGTGCTGGACGAGCTGGAGCGGCTGATCCGTCAGATCAACCGGACCAACTCCACCGCGCTCATCGAGGGCGGCGGCACGCTGACCGATGCCCTCGCCCGCCGGGACGTCCTGCGGCTGCGCCACTCGGTGATCACCGCGGCCGCCGACGCCGCCTCCGGGCGCGACCAGCGCGGAGCCGTACGGCAGTTGCGGTCCGAACTCAGGATCCTCGCCGCCCTGCCGGTCGCCGAGCTCCGCGCCCAGGCGGACGCCCTGGCGAAGGAGATCCGAGAGGTGGACACCCTGATCCAGCGCACCAACTGGGAGATCGACCTGATCGAGGACTGACCCCACCAGCTGGGTGTGGGAAGCAGGTAGTCGCCACGGAGGCGTGCACACACCGCGGGCCGGCGGTTTATCCGGCCCTTGGCGCGTGAAGAGCAACGCAGGGGGTTCGATTCCTCATCAAACAATGCAGCTCAGCATCGCGTACAGGTGACAGAGCACACCGTACAGCTCACCACCACGTGCAGATCCGGGCGACGAGGGCGGGAACGGGGCGCCCCACACCCGGTGCGAGGGCCGTGCACATCAGCACGGCCCTCGCATCTGTTCCTCCCCAGGGCCACCCGAGAAGCGTCTCCCGTCAGGGGGTGCCGAAGAAGGCGTCCAGGATCTGCTGCGCGGCCAGCCCCGCCGGCATGGTGCCGGCGCGGACCTGGGCCTCCAACTCGACCGCGAGCCGCCGCACTTCGGGGTGCTCGTGCAGCCGCGCGTAGAGCTGGTCGTGGACCATCGTCCAGGTCCATTCGACCTGCTGTTCCCGCCGCTTCGCGGCCAGCGCGCCGGTGGCGTCGAGGACCTTGCGGTGTTGCTGGAGCCGCTCCCACAGCACGTCGAGTCCGGCGCCGTCGCGGCCGCTGCAGGTCAGCACCGGGGGCGTCCACGCCGCGTCGGGGGCCTGCAACAGCCGTAGGGCGCCGGCGAGTTCGCGGGCGGCGGCGCGGGCGTCGGGTTCGTGCGGGCCGTCGGCCTTGTTGACGGCGATGACGTCGGCCAGCTCCAGGACGCCCTTCTTGATGCCCTGCAACTGGTCGCCGGTGCGGGCGAGGCTGAGCAGCAGGAAGGTGTCGACCATCCCGGCGACGGCGGTCTCGGACTGGCCGACTCCCACCGTCTCGATCAGGACCACGTCGTAGCCGGCGGCCTCCATCACCACCATGGACTCCCGGGTGGCCTTGGCGACGCCGCCCAGTGTCCCGGAGGTGGGCGAGGGGCGGACGAAGGCGTGCGGGTCGACGGCGAGGCGTTCCATCCGGGTCTTGTCGCCGAGGATGGAGCCGCCGGTGCGGCTGGACGTGGGGTCGACGGCGAGTACGGCGACCCGGTGGCCGAGCCCCGTGAGCATGGTGCCGAAGGAGTCGATGAAGGTCGACTTGCCGACACCGGGCACGCCGGTGATGCCCACCCGGACCGCGCCGCCCGCGTGCGGCAGCAGCCGTTGGAGCAACTGCTGCGCGAGCGCGCGGTGGTCGGGCCGGGTGGACTCGACGAGGGTGACGGCGCGCGCGATCCAGGCGCGCGAGCCGTCGAGGACACCCGTCACATAGCTGTCGAGGTCGATCGTCCGCGGAGGCATACGATCAAAATCTCACAGCTCGTGGCCGAGGTCGGCCGCCAGCGAGGTGAGCAGGTCGTAGGCGGCGTCCGGGATGACGGTGCCCGGCGGGAAGACCGCCGCCGCTCCCGCCTCGTACAGCGCGTCGAAGTCCTGCGGGGGGATCACCCCGCCGACCACGATGGTGATGTCCTCCCGGCCGGCCTCGGCGAGTGCGGTGCGCAGCGCGGGGACCAGGGTGAGGTGCCCGGCGGCGAGCGAGGAGACGCCGACGATGTGCACGTCCGCCTCGACGGCCTGGCGGGCGACCTCGTCGGGGGTCTGGAAGAGCGGGCCGACGTCCACGGTGAAGCCGAGGTCGGCGAAGGCGGTGGCGATCACCTTCTGGCCGCGGTCGTGGCCGTCCTGGCCCATCTTGGCGACCAGGATGCGCGGGCGCCGGCCTTCGGCCCGCTCGAACCGCTCGACCAGGTCGCGGGTGCGCTGGAGGGAGGCCGAGGGGCCCGCTTCGTCTCGGTACACACCGGAGATGGTACGGATCTGGCCGCTGTGCCGGCCGTACACCTTCTCCAGGGCGTCCGAGATCTCGCCGACGGTGGCCTTCGCCCGGGCCGCGTCGACGGCCAGGTGCAGCAGGTTGCCGTCGAGCGAGCCGCCGCGCTGCGGGCCGGCCTCGGCGGCCCGGGTGAGCGCGTTCAGCGCGTCCTGGCAGGCCGCCTCGTCGCGCTCCTCCCGGAGCCGGCGCAGCTTTTCGAGCTGGCGGGCGCGCACCGAGGAGTTGTCGACCTTGAGCACGTCGATCTGCTCGTCGCTGTCCACCCGGTACTTGTTGACGCCGATGACCGGCTGGCGGCCGGAGTCGATCCGGGCCTGGGTGCGGGCGGCGGCCTCCTCGACGCGCATCTTCGGGATGCCCGCGTCGATGGCCTTGGCCATGCCGCCGGCCGCCTCGACCTCCTGGATGTGCTGCCAGGCGCGGCGCGCCAGGTCGTGGGTGAGCTTCTCGACGTAGGCGGAGCCGCCCCACGGGTCGATGACCCGGCAGGTGCCGGACTCCTGCTGGAGCAGCAGCTGGGTGTTGCGGGCGATCCGGGCGGAGAAGTCGGTGGGCAGGGCCAGCGCCTCGTCGAGCGCGTTGGTGTGCAGCGACTGGGTGTGGCCCTGGGTGGCGGCCATCGCCTCCACACAGGTACGGGTCACGTTGTTGAACACGTCCTGGGCGGTGAGCGACCAGCCGGAGGTCTGCGAATGGGTGCGCAGCGACAGCGACTTGGCGTTCTTCGGGTCGAACTGCTTGACCAGCTTGGCCCACAGCAGCCGGGCCGCGCGCAGCTTGGCGACCTCCATGAAGAAGTTCATGCCGATCGCCCAGAAGAACGACAGCCGCGGCGCGAAGGCGTCGACGTCCAGGCCCACGTCCAGGCCCGCGCGCAGGTACTCCACCCCGTCGGCCAGGGTGTAGGCCAGCTCCAGGTCGGCGGTGGCCCCGGCCTCCTGGATGTGGTAGCCGGAGATGGAGATGGAGTTGTACCGGGGCATCTTCTGCGAGGTGTACGCGAAGATGTCCGAGATGATCCGCATCGACGGCTGCGGCGGGTAGATGTAGGTGTTGCGGACCATGAACTCCTTGAGGATGTCGTTCTGGATGGTCCCCGCCAGCTTCTCGGGTGTCACCCCCTGCTCCTCGGCGGCCACGATGTACAGGGCCAGGACGGGCAGGACGGCGCCGTTCATGGTCATCGACACCGACATCTTGTCCAGCGGGATGCCGTCGAAGAGTTGGCGCATGTCGTAGATCGAGTCGATCGCCACGCCTGCCATGCCGACGTCGCCGGTGACGCGCGGGTGGTCGCTGTCGTAGCCGCGGTGGGTCGGCAGGTCGAAGGCGACCGAGAGGCCCTTCTGGCCGGCCGCCAGGTTGCGGCGGTAGAAGGCGTTGGACTCCTCGGCGGTGGAGAAGCCCGCGTACTGGCGGACGGTCCACGGCTGGTTGACGTACATGGTCGGGTACGGCCCGCGCAGGTACGGGGCGATGCCCGGGTAGGTCTCCAGGAAGTCCAGGCCGGCCAGGTCCGCCGTGGTGTACAGCGGCTTGACGCCGATGCCCTCGGGGGTGTCCCAGACCAGCTCGTCGACGTCCTTGCCGGTGGACTGCCGCCAGGCGGCCCGCCACTGGCCGTCGGTGACGTCCCCGGAGGGATCCCCGTTCAGCCCGATTCCGGTGAAGTCGGGGATCATCGTGCCACTCCGATCTGGTCGAGCAGGGAGGTGAGGACGGCGATGGCGTCCCCGCCCGCGTGGATGAACTCGTCTACTCCGGACGGGACTTCGCCGAGTCGACCGGCCAGCAGCACCCGTCGGGCTCCGGCCGCCTTCAGCGCGCCGGCGACGGCCTCGGCGTGCTCGCCGTACTGCGCGTCGCTGGAGCACAGGCAGGCGGCGGTGGCGCCGGAGGCGGTGAAGGCCTCGGCGAAGGCGGCCGGGTCGACGGACTCCAGCGAGGTCGTCGCGATGCCGCCGGCCTGGAACAGGTTGGCGGCGAAGGTGGTGCGCGCGGTGTGCGCGGAGGCGGTGCCGATCGAGGCCAGGAACAGCTTCGGCCGCTCGCCGGTGGCCGCGAGCTGCGCGTCCGAGCGGTCGCGCA
Organism: Kitasatospora sp. NPDC059803; assembly: GCF_042732255.1. NCBI lineage: Bacteria > Bacillati > Actinomycetota > Actinomycetes > Kitasatosporales > Streptomycetaceae > Kitasatospora > Kitasatospora sp. NPDC059803. Next base: position 31,399 of record NZ_JBHWIJ010000054.1, read on the forward strand.
GCGCCTCGTACGCCTCGGCGCGGCGCACCTGCGGCAGCCCGCCGCCCGGTGCGGCCGGGGCCGGTTCGCGGACCAGCGGCCGCTCCTCCAGGTGCGGGAACTCGCTGACACCGGTGACGGGTTCGCGCCGCTTGGCGAGCTTGACGGAGCGCTCCGCCCAGGTCGCGGCGATCCGCTCGCGGACCGTCCCGTCGGCGAGCGCCGCCTGCTGGCCGCCGGCCCGCTCGATCTCCTGGAACCAGGCCCAGGCGGCCGCCGCCAGCTCCTCGCCCAGCTGCTCGACGTACCAGGAGCCGCCGGCCGGGTCGATCACCCGGGCGAGGTGGGACTCCTCCAGCAGGATCGACTGGGTGTTGCGGGCGATCCGGCGGGCGAAGGCGTCCGGCAGGCCGAGGGCGCTGTCGAAGGGCAGCACGGTGACGGCGTCGGCGCCGCCCACGCCGGCGGCGAGGCAGGCGACGGTGGTGCGCAGCATGTTCACCCACGGGTCGCGGGCGGTCATCATCACCCGGGAGGTGACGGCGTGCTGGCGCTGCGCCGAGGCCGCCGCAGAGGCCCCCGACACCTCGGCGACGCGGGACCAGAGGCGGCGCGCGGCACGGAACTTGGCGATGGTGAGGAACTGGTCGGCGTCGGCCGCGTAGCGGAATTCCAGCTGGCCGAGCGCGGCGTCCACGGACAGCCCGGCGGCGGTGAGTGCCCGCAGGTAGGCGACGCCGGTGGCGAGCGAGCAGCCCAGTTCCTGGGCGGGCGAGGCGCCGGCCTCGTGGTAGGGCAGGGCGTCCACGGTCAGCGCCCGGACGCCGGGGTACTCGGCGGCGCAGCGGGCGGCCAGTGCGGTGGCCTCGGCGAGCAGCGCGGTGGTGCGTCCGGTCTCGCCGGTGCGGGCCTGGAGTCCCAGCGGGTCGGCGCCGAGGTTGCCGGCGGCGGCGCCGGGGGAGACCTCGCGCTCCTCGTACAGGGCGAACAACTGCTCGGCGGCGGCGGTGAATTCGGGTCCGGCGTCGAGTGCCACGGCGGCCAGGTCGAGGTACACGCCGGCCAGCGTCTCGGGCAGGGCCGTGACGGGCAGGCCCGCGCCGCCGAGCTCCAGCCAGAGCGAGCCGACGCCGTTCTCCAGGTCGGCCAGGACCGCCTCGTTGGTGCGCCGGCGGTCCGGGTCGGCGTGCCGCTGGCGGACGTCCCAGCCGGCGACGGCCGCGCCCTGCGGCCGGCCGCCGCGGACGAACGGGGGGAAGCCGGGGTAGCCGGCTTCGGCCGGGGCGTCCTCGGCGGTGTACAGCGGGCGGGCGCGCAGCCCGTCCGGGAGTTCGGTGGTGAGCGCCCGCTCGGCGGCGGCGCCGTCCGCGGGCTGCGCGCCGGACTTGCGCAGCACGCCCTCGACGAGCTGCTGCCACTGCTCGCGGTGTGCGGCCGGGAATTCGGCGGCGAGGGGGAGCCCTTCGGGCAGGACGTTCATGACCGCAGGTTAGCGCTCGTTCGCAGGCCCGCAGGAGGGGCGGCCCGTGTGACCTTTCCCTCGATTTGGCACGTTCTCAGCACTCCGGGCGGCGAGGAGTGCCGCGGACGGTGGCACCCGAGGTCAACGCCGGTGCCGGGGGCCACGATCGATCGCCCGGAACGGCCCGGAACAGGGGGATTGCGGAACCCCTCCACTCATCTATTAAGTTACTTCGAAGAAGGTGGGCGGGGACCGAACCCCCGTAGGTCCTCGCCCGCCTTCGCCGTCCCCTGCCGTCCCCCGAAGGAGAGCCCCCCGCCATGGGAAAGCGTCGCAAGCCCAGCCCCCCGAGCCGGGCCCGCATGGCGGTCCTCACCACGGCCATGGCCGGCGGCGCCGTCCTCGCCTCCGGCACCGCCCACGCCGAGCCCGCCCCCAACCTGGCCTCCGTCAAGGAGCAGGTGGACAAGCTCAACGAGGAGGCCGAGCAGGCCGTCGAGCAGTTCAACGGCTTCCAGGAGAAGCAGCAGAAGCTCCAGGGCGACGCCAGCAAGATCCAGGAGAAGGTCGCCCGCGGGCAGGAGGCGATGAACGAGCTGCGCTCCCAGCTCGGCGCGGTGGCCGCCGACCAGTACCGCACCAACGGCATCGACCCGTCCTTCCAGCTGATGCTCGACTCCGACCCGGCCGCCTACCTGGAGCGCGCCTCGGTCCAGAACCACCTCGCCGACTCCCAGATATCCCTGCTCAAGCAGGCCCAGAACGAGCAGCGCAAGCTCGACCAGGACCGCGCCGAGGCCACCGCCACCCTGGCCCAGCTCGACTCCGTCGGCACCGAGCTGGGGGAGAAGAAGAAGCAGATCCAGGTCAAGCTCGCCCAGGCGCAGGGCATGCTCAACAAGCTGAGCGCCGAGGACCGCGCCAAGATCAACGCCCAGCAGAACGCCGAGAAGGCCAAGGCCGAGGCCCAGGCGGCGGCCGCCGCCGACCGGGCCTCCCGCTCCTCCGAGCGCCCGAACATGAACACCCCGGCGCCGCCCGCCAGCGGTCGCGCCGCCGCCGTCCTCCAGTTCGCCTACGCCCAGCTCGGCAAGCCCTACGGCTGGGGCGCGACCGGCCCCAACAGCTTCGACTGCTCCGGCCTCACCGGCGGCGCCTACCGTGCGGGCAACGTCAAGCTGCCCCGGATGTCCCAGGACCAGTGGAACACCGGCTCCCGCGTCCAGCGCGCCGACCTCCAGCCCGGCGACCTGGTCTTCTTCTACCCCGACATCCACCACGTGGGCATCTACATCGGCGACGGCAAGATGATCCACGCCCCGCGCACCGGCAAGAACGTCGAGGTCCTCCCGATCAGCGCCATGCCGTACGTGGGCGCCGTCCGGCCGTAGCCGTAGGCCGTGGCTGCAGCTGTGTGCTGTGGCCGGCAGTCCGGCAGTCCGGCAGCCCGACAGCCCGCTCCCGCCTCGGCGGGGGCGGGCCTTCGCGTTCTCCGGGGCCGCCATCTGGACATACTTGCCTCCGCAGTCTCCCCACACCCCCAGGGTCGTCACGGAGAGAGAGCACCATGGTTGACACGCCCGCGCCCACCACCCGCGAGGAGAACCCGTGAGCCTGCCCGAGACCGTCCAGCTGGCCCCCGCCCCGGCCGACTACGCCTACACCTTCGGCGGGCGCGCACCGCTCGTCACCGTGCAGCCCGGCACCATCGTCGAACTGACCACCGAGGACTGCTTCGGCGGCAAGGTGCGCGGCACCGGCGACCTGCCCAGCCAGGTGTGCGTCTTCCCCTACCTCAACCCGGTCACCGGGCCGATCGCGGTGGCGGGCGCGGAGCCCGGCGACGTCCTCGCGGTGCACTTCGTGGAGATCACCCCGGCCCGCGACTACGGCGTCTCCAGCACCTTCCCGCACTTCGGCGCGCTGACCGCGACCCACAGCACGGCGATGCTGCACCCGCCGCTGGAGGAGCGGGTCTGGGTCTACGACCTGGACCTCAAGGCGGGCGTCTGCCGATTCCGGGCCCGCAACAGCGACTTCACGGTGGACCTCCCGCTCGACCCGATGCACGGCACCGTCGGGGTCGCCCCGGCGGCCGGCGAGGTGCTGGCCTCGATCACGCCGGGCGCGCACGGCGGCAACCTGGACACCCCCGAGATGCGGGCCGGCACCACCGCCTACTTCGGGGTGAACGTCCCGGGCGGGCTGCTCGCCATCGGCGACGGCCACGCGCGCCAGGGGGAGGGGGAGGTGTGCGGGACGGCGGTGGAGGCGGCCATGCGCACCACCGTGATCGTCGACCTGGTCAAGGGCGGCGGACCGGCCTGGCCCCGGCTGGAGGACGACCGCTTCCTGATCAGCACCGGCTCCGCCCGCCCCCTGGAGGACGCGTTCCGGATCAGCCAGCACGACCTGGTCGGCTGGACCGGGCACCTGCTCGGCCTGGACCAGCTCGACGCCTACCAACTGGTCAGCCAGGCCGGGCTGGCGCCGGCCGCCAACGTCTGCGACACCAACTACACGATGGTCGCCAAGCTGCCGAAGAGCCTGCTCGGGCGGGTCCGCGCCTACGACGGCCTGCACGACCGCCTGCGCGAAACCGCCGAGGCGTACCTGCGGCACCGGTAGGGCCGTCCGGCATCGTGAGCGGGGGGCGGCGGACGCCCTACGGGTGCGGCGCGCAGGCCAGCAGGTACGGCAGCAGCGGGAGCGCCGACACCGCCATCCAGAAGGCCAGTTGGCGCCCGCGCCGACCGTGCCCCGGGCGGGCCAGTCGGCGGACCCGGGCCAGCACCCCGCTGGCGGCCGCCGCCAGCGCCCCGCCCGACGCGGGGCCCAGTGGCCCGCCCGGCGGGATGCCGTGCGCCCCGCCCGGCGCGATTCCGGGCGCGGCGCCCGTCGGGGCCCCGGACGTCGCCAGGGCGTAGAGCGCGGAGGCCAGTTCGCTGCGCGACACCCGCGCCAGCGCGGCGTCGTCGGCCGCCATCTCCAGCAGCAGCCCCACCTCCGCCCGCCCGTGTCGGGCCAGCGGCAGCGGGCCGAACAGCAGGGCGAAGGTGTCCGCCGGGAGCCGGAACAGGTGGTGGCGGCCGCGGATGTGCCCGTGCTCGTGCGCCACCGCCGCGGCCAACTGCCGTTCGTCCAGCAGCCGCAGCGCTCCGCGCGACAGGACCACCCGGGAGCTGCGGCCGGGCAGGCAGTAGACGGTCGGGTGGGCGTGCTCCAGGATCAGGGCGCCCCAGCGTCCGTCCCGGACGGCGACCAGGTCCAGCATCGCCCGGTGCCGCCGGCGCGCCCGTCCGGCCCGGACGCCGACGGCCGTCACCACCGTGGCGATCGCGGCCCCGGCGGCGGCCAGCAGCCACCAGTCGTGGGTGTGCGGGGCGACGGGCCCGACCGGCTCGGGGTGCGGGAACAGTCCGACCAGCCCAGCCGGCTCGTGGGCGAACGGTTCCACCGCGTGGTGCGCCGCCAGCAGCAGTGCGACCAGGAAGGAGGCCATCAGGGCCAGCCAGAGCGCGGCGCCCGCCACCGGGCGCGCCTGCAACCGGGCCGAGCCGGCCAGCCGGCGCGGCAGCAGGACCCCGGTCACGGCCAGGTGGAGGCCGAGCAGCGCGAGGGTCACTCGGCGTCCCGGGCCTTCACCTGTTCCAGCGCCGCCAGCAGCGCGGACGCCTCGTCGCTGCTCATCCCGTCGACGAAGTGCAGCAGCGCACCCGCCCGGTCCGGCGTGGTCTCCAGCGCCTGGCGCATCAGCTGCGCGGTGTAGGCCTCCCGGGTGCAGGTCGGCTCGTACGCCCAGGCCCGGCCCACCTTGTCCCGGCGCAGCCAGCCCTTGGTGTGCAGGATGTCGGCCACCGTGGTGACGGTGGTGTACGCGACCGGCCGCTGACGCTGGAGGTCGTCCACCACCTCGCGTACGGTGGCGGGCCGGCCCCAGGACCACAGCCGGTCCATGATCTCGGCCTCCAGGTCGCCGAACCCGCGCAGCACCGCCGTTCTCTCCCTCGCCGACCCGCCGGCGCCCTTCGCCCGCTAGAACCCGCCCATGGTACGGCCCTCTCGCGTGTGGGTCGCCCGCGCACGCCGAAGCCCGCCCCCCATTTCGG
>NZ_JBHWIJ010000055.1:0-8827 GCF_042732255.1 Kitasatospora sp. NPDC059803
CCCATGCGCTGCTTGGGGCGGGGGCGGCGCGGGTTGCCGTTCATGTCGACGTCGGCGGGCAGCGCGGAGCGCTTGCCGGGGCGGCGGCGCGGGTTGCCGGACTTGGCGTCGGCCTTGGCGGCGGGGGCCTCGGCGGGCGCGGGGACGGCGACGGCGACCGCGACGCCGCTGGGGGTGCGGGCGCCGGTGATCTTGGCGAGGTCGGCCGCGCCGGGCGCAACCTTGGCGCCGGCGGGGCCGCGGCCCGCGACCGTCATCAGCCGGTTGACCTCGCGGCGCTGCTCGGGCAGGACGAGGGTGACGACGGTGCCGGACTCGCCGGCCCGGGCGGTGCGGCCGCCGCGGTGCAGGTAGTCCTTGTGGTCGACCGGCGGGTCGACGTTGACGACCAGGTCGAGGCCTTCGATGTGGATGCCGCGGGCGGCGACGTTGGTGGCGATCAGCGCGGTGACGTGGCCGTCGCGGAACTGGTCGAGGACCCGGTTGCGCTGCGGCTGGGACTTGCCGCCGTGCAGGGCCGCGGCCCGGACGCCGGTGGCGAGCAGCTGCTTGGCGAGGCGGTCGGCGCCGTGCTTGGTGTGCACGAACATGATCACGCGCCCGTCGCGGGAGGCGATGTGCGCGGTGGTGGACGCCTTGTCGGCCTGGTCCAGCTGGAGGACGTGGTGGTCCATGGTGGTGACCGCGCCGGCCGACGGGTCGACCGAGTGGGTGACCGGGTCGGTGAGGAAGCGCTTGACCAGGCGGTCGACGTTGCGGTCCAGGGTCGCGGAGAACAGCATCCGCTGCCCGCCCTCGGCGACCTGCTCCAACAACTTGCTGACCTGCGGGAGGAAGCCCATGTCGGCCATCTGGTCGGCCTCGTCGAGGACGGTGATGGCGACGTCGGACAGGTTGACGTCACCGCGGCCGATCAGGTCGTCGAGCCGGCCGGGGGTGGCGACCAGGACCTCGGTGCCACGGCGGACGGCGTTGGCCTGGCGGTTGATCGACATGCCGCCGACGACGGTGGTGATCCGCAGGTTGACGGCGGTCGCGTAGGGGGTGAGCGCGTCGGTGACCTGCTGGGCGAGCTCGCGGGTGGGCACCAGGACGAGCGCCAGCGGGTAGCGGGCGACGGCGCGGCGCCCGGCGGTGCGGGCGAGCAGCGGCAGGCCGAAGGCGAGGGTCTTGCCGGAGCCGGTGCGGCCGCGGCCGAGCACGTCGCGGCCGGCGATCGAGTCGGGCAGGGTGGCGCCCTGGATCGGGAACGGCGCGATGACGCCTTCGCGGGTGAGCGTGCTGAGGATGCCCTTGGGCAGGTCCAGCTCGGCGAAGGTGTCCGCCGGGGGCCGGGCCGGGGTGCCCTCGACGACGGTGAATTCGGCGGCCTCGGGCACGGCGGCGGCGCGGGTGTTCTTGGGGGCGCCGGTGCGGCCGCGCGGCTTGCGAGCGCGCTCGGCGTCGCCGGTGGCGCGCGGGTTCTCGCCGCGGCGGGCGCGGTCTCCGGCGCCGGTGCGGCCGGCGTTCTCGCCACGGCCGGTGTTCTCGGCACGGCCGGCGCCGGCGCTGCGGCGCGGGTTCTCGCCGCGGCGGGCCTGGTCGGTGGTGCGGGCGGCGCGGTCACGCGGCGGGCGGGCAGGGGTGGTCACGAAGTCTCCATACGTCGGTCGGCAGCCCCGGGTAGGGGCTGGTCGGCCGTCGGTAGGAAATTCGCCGCCCCGGCCGTACGGCGGCATGCGCGGGGGCCCGCACCGTGTGGTACGGGCCCCCGCTTCGCGAGATCGCGAGTCAGCGTGGAGGCTGACGTCAGATGACGCGGATGTTCTCGGCCTGCGGGCCCTTCTGGCCCTGGGTGACGTCGAACTCGACCTGCTGGCCCTCGACGAGCTCACGGAAGCCGTTCGCCACGATGTTCGAGTAGTGGGCGAACACGTCCGGGCCGCCCTCGGCCTGCTCGATGAAGCCGAAGCCCTTTTCGCTGTTGAACCACTTCACGGTGCCGGTAGCCATAACCGTCTCCTCAAAAACTGGGGCATCAGGGATTCACACCGCGTGAACCCCGGAGTAGCCGCGATCCCCATCCGGAGACTGAAACACCGGACAAAACAAATGCGCCTGTTGGTTGGAACCAGCAGGCGCACACATACGTTCATGGGAACCAAAACTGCAACTGGGTCGACTGTAGCACGGCGACACCCCGATTGACCGGGGACTTTTGTGCTCGACAGATCACGTTTGGCGGCCAGGAAAAGGGGGCAAGCGGCGCCCCGCCGAAGCGGGACGCCGCCTGTTTGGCGCGTCGGTCGGGCGTCGCCCGTGTCCGAACGAAGCGATCAGCGCCGTCCGGCCGGCTCCGGCACGCCGTACGCGTCCGCCGCCGGCGCCGGGCCGGCACCGTGGCCCCCGCCGTGGCCCCCGCCGTGGCCATGCTCGGGGTCGGGGTCGGCGCCGTGGCCGGGCCACCAGGCCCGGTTGCCGATCAGCGCGGTGAGCGCCGGGGTGAAGAACATCGCCATCACGAAGGCCGCCAGCACGATGCCGAAGGCCATGGCGAAGCCGAACTCCATCATGAAGGTGTTGCCGGCGAGCATGAACGTCCCGAACGAGGCCGCCAGGATGAAGCCGGCCGCGGCGACGGTCGGGCCTGCGTGGCGCAGCGCCTCGCGGGCCGCCTCGCGCGGGCTGCGGCCCGCGCGGGCCTCCTCGCGCAGACGGGCGATGATCAGGATGTTGTAGTCCGTCCCGATCGCCACCACGAAGAGGTAGATGAGGATCGGCATCATGAACATCAGGCCGGTCTCGTTGCCGATCTTCTGGAAGATCAGCGTGGTGGCGCCCAGCGTGGCGCTGAAGCCGAGGCCGACCGAGGCCATCAGGTACCAGGGGGCGACCACGCTGCGCAGCTGGAGGGCCAGGATGAGCAGGATCAGCAGCCCGGCGATCGGGAAGACCAGCTTGTAGTCGTGGGTCATCGCCAGGTTGATGTCCTTGAACACCGAGGTGAGGCCGCCGACCTTGGCCTCGCTGCCGGCCGGGGCCTGCGCGTGGGCGACGGTGCGCAGCTCGGTCACCGCGTCGATCGCCTCGTTGCTGGCCGGGGCGTCCTTGAGCATGACGGTGAACTGGGCGGTGGCGCCGTCGGCGCTGATGCTCTTGGCGTCGGCGCTCGGCAGGTAGACCTTGGAGACCCCGACGACGCCCTGCAGCTTGTCGGCGTAGGCCGGGAAGGAGGCCAGGTCGAGCTTCTTGCCGTCGGTGCTGCTCAGGTAGACCTGGCTCGGGTCGGCGGCACCGGCGGAGAAGCCCTTGGCCATCGTGTCCTGGACGACCATCGACTCCTTGTCCTTGGGCATGGAGCTGCCGGCCATGTCGAAGTTGCCGTTGTAGCCGAGCGCGCCCACGGACAGGGCGACCAGTACGCCGCCGGAGGCGACGGCGGCCAGCGCCGGGCGCTTCTGGACGATCCGGCCGAGCGCGGTGAAGCGCGCGGTGCTCGGCTCGTTCGTCCACTTCTTGCCGGGCCAGAAGACGGCGCGGGCGGGGATGACCGCGAGCAGTGCGGGGGCCAGGGTGATCGAGGCCAGGGCGGTGACCACGACCGCGATCGCCAGCGCGGGGCCGAGCGCCTGGAACATGCCGAGGCTGGAGAGGATCAGCGCGGCGAAGGCGATGGTGACGGCGCCGGCGGCGGAGGCGATCGCCTCGCCGACCCGGCCGACCGCGTTGGCCACGGCGGCGTTGCGGTCGTCGCCGGCCCGCAGCCGCTCGCGGTAGCGGAAGGCGAGGAACAGGAAGTAGTCGGTGCCGACGCCGAGCACGACGACGATCAGGATCGCCATCAGGATGGGTGTGCTCTTGAGGTCGAAGATGTCGGTCGCGTAGTTGATCAGGCCGATGGAGGCGGGCAGCGCGATCATCAGCGAGACCAGGACCGGCAGCAGGCCGGCCAGGATGCCGCGGAAGATGATGCCGACGATCACGATGACCAGCAGCACCGTGGCCATGGTGATGATGCCCTCGGCCGAGCCGGAGGCTTCCTTCTGGTCGAGCGCCTGGGCGGCGGGGCCGCCGAGCTGGAACTTCAGGTCGGTGCCGGAGGCCAGCGCCTTGCCGTCGTCACGGATGGCCTTGGCGATGTCCGCGGTCTTGTTCTGGTCCTGCTGCTTCGACTTGTCGACGGCGATCATGGCCATCGCGTACTTGTGGTCCGGGGATATGCCCAGCTGGTCGGACGGCGGGATGATCTTCTCGACGCCGTCGATCTTCTTGGCCGTCAGGTCCTGGACGAGCTTGCCCATCGCGGCCTTGTCCGCGTCGGTGAACGCGGCGCCGTCGTTGCGCTCGAAGAGTGCGAGCGCGCCCGGGGTGAAGGCGGCCGGGAAGGCCCGCTCCTGCACCTGTGCGGCCTGAATGGACTCGTAGTGCTTGGGGAGGAACGCGGCTTCGTCGGTCTGCGAGCTGACCTTCGGCGCGGTCATGATGACGGCGATCATTCCGATCACCCACGCGATGATCACCCACCACGCGCGGCGTACGACGAATTGTCCTAGTCGGTGGAACATGCTCGATGCCTCCTGGGCATGGTTCACCGCAGCCCTTGGGGGACGGGACGCCGGGCGACGGCTGGACCGGTGGGAGACGCGCGGCGGCGCTCCCTAGCCGGTCGGCAGGTAAGTAGGTCTGGGCGTCATCCTACGAGCACTTGCTTGCCGACCGGCAAGGAGCCCCCGTGGTCCAACCCCCGTCGGGGCCGCCGCTCAGCGGCCCCGGCCCAGTTTCCCCCGGGCGCACCACCCTTGACCTCGTGCTCCGGGTGGAGACAGCTCCCCCTCAGGGTGGATCTCTCCCCCTACCCCCTAGGAGGAGATGTCAGGGTAGGAAGGTAGGGAAAACCCCACCCCGGTCCGTCATGATGATCACCGTCCGGAGGCCTCCGGATGAACGCCGCCCCAACGGAGCACCGCCATGATCCCCTTCGACGAAGGCCGCGCCCGGCTGCTGCTCGCCCACGCCTGCGAGTCCGCCGGACTGCCCGGCCCCGGCGACGCCCGGCTGCTCGCACTCGGCGAGAACGCCGTCTTCGACCTCGGCGACCCTGCCGTCGTCGCCAAGGTCGGCCGCGGCCCCGAACTGTACGAACGGGCGCGGCACGAACTCGCCGTCGCCCACTGGCTCGCCGCCCAGGACGTCCCGGTGGTCCGCCCGTACGACGCGGTGGAAGCCGAGCCCCAGCTCGCCCACGGGCACCCCGTCACCTTCTGGCACCGGCTCGCCCCCGCCGTCCGCCCCGCCCGCCCCGCCGACCTCGCCCCGCTGCTGCGCACCCTGCACCGGCTGCCGCTGCCGCCCTTCCCGCTCGCCCACCGCGACCTGCTGGCCCCCGTCGAACGCTGGCTGGCCTCCGCCGAGGGCCACGTCGACCCGGCCGACGTCGCCTTCCTGCGCCACCGCCGCGACGGCTTCGCCGCCGCCCTGCCCGACCTCGCCCCGCACCTGCACCCCGGCGTGATCCACGGCGACGCGCTGCCCCGCAACGTCCACGTCGGCCCGGACGGGCCCGTCCTGCTCGACCTGGAGAACGTCTCGCACGACCTGCGCGAACACGACCTGGTGGTCCTCGCGCTCAGCCACGACCGGTACGGCGTGCCCGGCGAGGAGTACCGGGCCTTCGTCGAGGCGTACGGCTGGGACGTGCGCGCCTGGCCCGGCTTCGCGGTGCTGCGCGGGGCCCGGGAGACCGCCAGCGCCTCCTGGGTCGCCCAGCAGGTACCCGGCAACCCGGCCGCGCTGGCGGAGTTCCGGCGCCGGGTCGCCTCGCTGCGGGAGGGCGCCACCGAGGTGCGCTGGTACCCGTTCTGAGGCGTCGGGCTCCTGGGGCGTCGAGCTTCCGAAGTGACGGCTCCTGAAGTGCCGGGCCCCTGAGGTACCGGTCCTCCGAAGTGCCGGTCCTCTGAAGTGACGGGGCCGCCCCCGGCACGGCCCCCGGGATACCCGGCGGGCCGCGGGGGCGCCAACCGGGCGCGTGTGAGAAGACTCCTACGGCGCTGCGGTCCGCTCCGCAACCGGGGCACGTACGCTCGGCGTCCTATCGGACAGTCATCCTGACCGAGGGATCGGCGCCCGTCCTCTGCACCCCTCTGCACCACAGGAGCCGCCGCCATGCCCCACTCCGCCACCCGCCGGCCCTCCCCCCCGACCCGTACCGCGCTCACGGCCCGCCGCCGGCTGGTCGCAGGCTGCGTCGTGGCGGCCGCCGCCCTGGGACTGGCCGCGTGCGGCACCGCCAGCGGAGCGCTCCAGCCGACGGCCGGCGTCAGCACCCAGCCCCCGATCACCCTCGCGCCGACCGACGGCCGGCCGACCGACGGGCCCGTCGCCACCGTCGCGCCCACCCCCGACTCCGACGGCGCACCCGCCTCCGCCGCCCCGCCGGCCGTCCCGAAGCCGCACACGCCCCAGGCGCCGGCCGGGACGAGCGCCGCGCCCCACGGCGGCACGCCGAGCACCCCGGTCACCACCACGGCCGTCGCGACCACGCCCGCGACCACGGCCGCGGGCACCCCCGCGCCGCCGCCCGCACCGGTCAAGCCGGGCACCGTCATCGGCTCCACCGCCTCCGGCGGCCGCACCGTGGCGCTCACCTTCGACGACGGCCCCGGCCCCGCCACCGGCCAGATCCTCGACCTGCTCGCCCAGTACCACGCCAAGGCCACCTTCTGCGAGATCGGCCAGAACGCCGCCGCCAACCCGGCCCTGGTCAAGCGCGTCCTCGCGGCCGGCCACCGGCTCTGCGACCACAGCGTCCACCACCCGCAGCCGTTCGCGAAGCTCCCCCACGACAAGGCCGTCTACGAGATCTCCGCCGCCAGGGACATGATCGTCAAGGCCGGCGGCCCCGGCACCCGGGTCGACTGGTTCCGCGCCCCCGGCGGCGGCTTCAACGCCGACAACGAGCAGATCACCGCGAGCCTCGGCATGTCCTCGCTCGGCTGGTCCGTCGACCCGCACGACTGGTCCCGCCCGGGCGTGCCCGCCATCGTCTCCACCGTGCAGAAACAGCTCAAGCCCGGCGGCGTGATCCTGATGCACGACGGCGGCGGCGACCGCACCCAGAGCGTGGCCGCGCTCAAGCAGCTGCTGCCCTGGCTGGTCGCCCAGGGCTACACCTTCGACTGGCCCGCCGAATAGCCGACTCACCGGCCACCCCGGGGGCGGCTACCTCATCGGCCACCGCGGGTCGACCACGGCCTGCGGGTCCTTGCCGCGGCGCAGCCACGCCTGCAAGCCCTCCGCCCACTCCCGGTACCAGCCGATCTGGCGCCCGTGCAGCTCGGCCGGCGCGACGTCGCCGACCTCGGCCCGGTAGCGCTCGGCGAGGGCGACGGCGACCCGGACGGCCGCCAGCGCATCGCTGCCCGCCTCGTGCGCGTCCGTCAGCTCGACGCCGTACACCTCGCAGACCCGCTGCAGGGTGCGCGAGCCCTTGCGGTACTTGTCCACCGCCCGGTCGACGACCAGCGCGTCCAGCACCGGCCCGACCGGGGCGCCGAGGCGCTCGGCGAGCGGCACCAGCCCGTACCGGCGCAGCTCGGCGTCGAGCAGCGACAGGTCGAACGGCGCGTTGAACGCGACCACCGGGCGCCCTGCGGCGAGCCGCTCGCAGAGCGCGCCGGCTATCTCCTCCACCGCCTCCTTGGCCGGCCGGCCCTTGCCGCGGGCCAGGTCGTCGCCGATGCCGTGGATCGCCTCCGCCTCGGCCGGGATCGGGACCCCGGGGTCGAGCAGCCAGTGCACGGCCCCCACCCGGCGGGCCCCGACGGTGTCCACGAGCGCGGCCGTGACGATGCGGTCCACGGCCGGGTCGGTGCCCGTGGTCTCCAGGTCGAAGCCGACCAGTGGCTGCTGCCACCAGCTCATAAGGGGGTGTCCTTCCGTCCTGCCTCTCGAAACAGCCCCCATCATCACCCGCCCCACCGACAACCCGGCCGCTGGGGGAGCTGATCCCGCTGCTCGGCGCCCTAGTCTGGTCCTCGGACCTGAGCGAAGGAGCCGACCATGAGTACCTCCCCGGATCTGCCCGTGCCCCCTCACCGGCCCGACGAGCCCCACCCGTTGCGGACGATCAGAGAGATCCGCGGGTCCCTCCCCGAGGAGCAGGTCAAGCACTTCGACGCCGAGCTCGCCGACACCGACATCGACGCGCTGCCGGCGATACTGCACCGCTGGGCGACGCTGGGGAACGACGGTTTCCTCGACCAACTCCTGTCGACGCCCTTCGAAGGGCTGGAGTTCGGGTCCCGCTCCTACGACGACGCGGCGGGCACCGAGTGATCTATCTGCTGGACACCAACGTGGTCGCCGAGCTCACCACGCGGCCGAAGCCGGCCCCCGCCGTCGTCGAATGGGCCCGCTCCGTCCCTGCGACGGCGCTCTGCCTCAGCGTCATCACCGTCGCGGAAGTCGAGGCTGGGGTCGCGGCCACGTCCGATCCGCTACGCCGAGCCGTGTTCGAGCATGTCCTGGAGGGCATGCGGGTGGAGTACCGGGGCCGGATCGCGGCCATCGGTGAACGGGAGGCCGCCGCGTACCTCGCTGTCCACCGCCGGCTCAAGAGCGCCGGGACGAACATCGATCCGCCCGACGCGCTGATCGCGGCCACTGCCATCGCGAACGGTTGGACGCTGGCCAGCCGGAACGTCAAGCATCTCGCCCGGACCGGTGCGATCGTGCTGAACCCGTGGGAGTACTGAGGGTGCGTCACGTGTTGGCCCCCGGCCCGGCGGCGGCCCCGGGGCCGGCCACGGCCGTTCTGGGGGGGGGGTGGGGGTGGGGCGGCGCCCCGGGG
>NZ_JBHWIJ010000055.1:8837-33045 GCF_042732255.1 Kitasatospora sp. NPDC059803
GGTCCGCTCGGGCGGACCGGGGCGAACACGGGCGTTCAGGTGGTGGTGAGGAGGGTGCGGCCGAGCCAGTCGGTGGTGTCGTGGGCGCCGGGGAGGACGTAGAAGTAGCCGCCGCCGGTGGGGCGGAGGTGGCGGGCGAGGGGTTCGGCGTTGAGGCGGGTCTGGACGGCTTCGAACTGGCGGGCCACGTCCTGCTGGTAGCAGCAGAAGGCGAGGCCGAGGTCGGGTTCGCCGTCGGGGTCGAGGCCGCGGTCGTAGTTGAAGGCGCGGCGCAGGATGCGGCTGTCGCGGGTGCCGTCGGTGCGGGGGTTGGCGAGGCGGATGTGGGAGTCGAGGGGGATGACGGCGCCGTCGGGGTCGTTGCGGTAGTCGGGGGTGTCGGTCTCGCCGGCGGCGCCGAGCGGGGCGCCGTCGTTCTTGCGCCGGCCGATCAGGCGTTCCTGCTGCTGGAGCGGCACCTCGTCCCAGCCGGCGACGAGGGTGCGGATGGCGCGGATGACCTGGTAGCTGCCGCCGGCGGCCCAGCGCGGTTCGTCGCCGCCCTCACCAACCCAGACGAGGGCGTCCAGTTCGCGGGCGTTCGCGGTGTCGGGGTTCTCGATGCCGTCCTTGAAGCCGAGCAGGTTGCGGGCGGCGCCGGTGGGGCGGGAGCGGTTCTGGAAGCCATCGAGCTGCCAGCGCGGGCGGATCAGGCCGTGGGTGCTGCGCAGCAGGTCGCGGATGGTGTGCTGGACGGTGTCGCGGTTCTCGGCGCAGATCTGGAGCGAGAGGTCGCCGTGGCATTCGGCGGGGCGCAGCGCGTCGACGGGGAAGGGGCGCATGGCGGTGAGCCGGCGGGGGCGGTGGCGGGTGAGGCCGTAGCGGGTGTCGAAGAGGGAGGCGCCGACGGCGACGGTGACGGTGAGGTCGTCGGTGGGCAGGTCGGGGCCGAGGGTGCCGCTGTCGGAGGGGGCGGTGGCGGGGCCGAGGTCGGGCGGGGTGCCGCCGGTGGTGAGGAAGCGGATGCGGTCGGTGAGGGTGCGCAGGAGGGTTTCGAGGGCCTTGCGGTCGCGGGCCTTGACGTCGAGGGCGAGGAAGGTGCCGTAGCCGGGGGGCGGGTTGGTGATGCCGGCCTGGTGGCGGCCGTGGAAGTCGATGCGCCGGGTGGCGGGGCGGGGCTCGGCCTGGGCTGGGTGGGCGCCGGTGAGGGTGAGGGCTCCGGCGGTGGTGGCGCCGAGGGCGGTGCGCAGGAGGCCGCGGCGGGTGGCGCGGGGGTGTTCGGAGCCGGTGGAGTGCGGGCTGTCGATCATGGACGGGACGCTAACAAGCGGTCGGGCCCGGTGCTCGGGTGAGCGCCGCGCCCGACCGCCGGTCACCATCCGTCCGGCCTACTCCCCTCACCCGGGCGAGGGTCACCCGGGTGAGGGCCGCTGAGCGAACGTCACCAGGAGACCGCCACCGGGCGAAGGTCACCGGGCGAACGTCACCGGGCGCGGGCGAGGGCGATCCGGCTGGGCAGCACGCTGGCGGCGACGGCCAGGGCGAGGCAGACGGCCGCGGCGGCGCCGAGCGGGAGCCAGGGCAGCTGCGGGTCGATGGCGGCCTGGCCGGCCAGGATGCGGTGGTTGAGCAGGGCGGTGGTGCCGTACTGGGTGAGGGCGGTGACGGCGAGGGCCAGGACGGCGGCGGTGGCGACGACCAGGACGGCTTCCAGGGCGACCATGTGCAGCACCTGGCGGCGCAGGGTGCCGGCCAGCCTCAGGACGGTGAAGTCGCGTCGGCGGTCGGCGGCGGACATCACCATGGTGTTGGCGATCGCGATGAGCGCGTACAGCAGGGCGGGGCCGAGGATGGTCGTGGTGGCGATCCACGCGTAGTGGGCGCCGGGGTCGGGGCCCAGGGCGCGGGCGTCGGTGAGTTCGCCGCCGAGCCGGTCGGCGGCCGGGGGTTCGGCGGAGAGGTGGACGGCGCCGGGGTGGGCGCCGGCCAGGTGGGCGGTGGTGGCGTCGCCGCTGAGCAGGATCTCGTCGAGGCCCAGCTGGGTGCGGTAGACGAGGGCGAGGCGCAGGGTGGTGACGGTGCCGTCGGCGAGGCGCAGGTGGACCTGGTCGCCGAGGGTCCAGCCGTGGCCGCGGGCCTGGTCGGTGGAGGCGGCGAGGGTGGCGCCGTGCAGGTCGGCGGCGGCGCCCTGGACGACGGGCAGGGTCCAGGCGGTGGCGAGGTCGCCGTCGACGACGGTGGCGGCGGAGGGGGCGGAGGCGGGTGAGTCCTCGCCGGGGTCGGCGAAGTCGGCGGGGGCGGCGCCGAGGCCGGTGACCACGGTGGGGGTGGTGGCGGTGGCGCGCAGGCCGGGCCGGTCGGCGGTGAGCCGGTGTGCGGCGTCGTCGGGCAGCGGGGTGGCGCCGGGGCGCAGCACGTACCGGGCGGCGGTGGTGGCCCGGTTCTGGGCGGTCATGGCGTCGGCGAAGGCGGCGGTGGAGCCGATGACGGTGCCGGTGAGGGCGATGGTGAGGAAGGCGGGGGTGGCGGTGGAGACGGTGCGGCGGACGGCGGTGAGCGCGTTCTGCCGGGCGAGCAGGGGTGCGGCGCCGACGGCGCGGGCCAGTGGCGCGCTGAGCGCCCGGACCAGGGGCGGGACGATCAGCGGGGCGAACAGGGCGAGGGCGGTGATCGTCAGCAGGTCGGCGCCGAGGACCCACTGGGAGGCGAGCTGCGGGTCGGCCGGCTGGTCGCCGGGGGCGGCGGGCATGGTCGGGGCGGCCAGGTAGTAGCCGACGGTGCCGGCCAGGGCGAGCAGTCCGGCGAGGGCACAGGCCCAGCGCACGGGCGTCATGACCGTGCGGTCGACGGCGGCGTCGCCGAGTGCCTCGACGGCCCGGACCCGGCCGGCGCGCAGGGCGGCGGCGACGGCGCCGAGCAGGGCGACGAGCAGGCCGACGGCGGCGGCGGTGAGCAGCGGGGCGGGGGCCGGGTGCGCCGCGAAGCCGTCCGGGGCGGCGCCGCGGGCGACCAGCCAGGCGGCGAGGGCGGGCGCGCCGGGCAGGGCGAGCAGGCAGCCGGTGACGGCGGCGGCGAGGGCGACGACGGCGGCCTCGCCGGTGATCAGCCCGACGACCTGGCGGGGGGTGGCGCCGACGGCGCGCAGCATCGCGATCTCCTGGCGGCGCTGGGCGACGGCGAAGGCGAAGGTGCCGGCGACGACGAAGACGGCGACGAAGGCGGCCATCGCGGCGCTGAACAGGAGCACCTTGTGGAGGGAGGGCGCGCCGAGCGGGGAGTCGTCGCCGGCGGTGTTGTCGAGCAGGGTGCCGGTGGTGGCGACCAGGGTGACGCCGAGGGTCAGGGCGAGGTAGGAGCCGGCGAAGGCGGCCTTGCGGCGGCGCAGTGCGGCGGCGGCGACGGGCAGCAGGGTGACGAGGGAACTCATGCCGCCGTCTCCAGGGCGGTCATCCGCTCGGCGATCTGCGGGGCGGTGGGGTGGTCGAGGTCGGCGACGAGGCGGCCGTCGGCGAGGAAGAGCACGCGGTCGGCGTAGGAGGCGGCGACCGGGTCGTGGGTGACCATGACGGTGCTCTGGCCGTCGCGGTCGACGAGTTCGCGCAGCAGGGCGAGGACGTCGCGGCTGCTGGCGCTGTCGAGGGCGCCGGTGGGTTCGTCGGCGAAGAGCACCTGCGGGCGGGTGATCAGGGCGCGGGCGATGGCGACGCGCTGCTGCTGGCCGCCGGAGAGCTGGGAGGGCAGGTGTCCGGTGCGTTCGCCGAGGCCGACCTGGGCGAGGGCGCGGTGGACGTCGGCGCGGTCGGGGCGGCGCCCGGCCAGGCGCAGCGGCAGGCCGACGTTCTGTTCGGCGGTCAGCGAGCCGACCAGGTTGAAGGCTTGGAAGACGAAGCCGAGCTTCTCGCGCCGCAGGACGGTCAGCCGGCTCTCGGTGAGTGCGGCGAGGTCGGCCCCGTCGAGGACGACCCGGCCGCCGTCGGGCCGGTCGAGCCCGGCGGCGCACTGGAGCAGGGTGCTCTTGCCGGAGCCGGAGGGGCCCATGACGGCGGTGAAGGTGCCGCGGGCGAAGTCGACGTCCACTCCCCTGAGCGCGTGGACGGCCTCCGGCCCGGTCCCGTAGGTGCGGTGCAGTTGTTCGAGGCGCAGTACGGCCCCGTCATCCCCCATGATCATCACGGGGGCTATGACTACCACGGCCGCCCCTGCTCCGACCAGCCCCAACCGCCGGGGCGGGCCCGGTTCAGGCGGCGGGCCCGGTTCAGGCGGCGGGCTCGCGGACCAGGTAGACGTCGATCGGGTCCTCGTGGTCGAGGACGAAGCCGTGGCGCTCGTAGAGGCGGCGGGCGGGGCTGCCCTGGAGGACGTCGAGGCGCACGGGCTCGCCGGCGGCGTCGGCCTGGGCGAGGAGGTGGCGCAGGACGGCGCTGCCGAGGCCGCGGCCCTGGTGGGCGGGGGCGAGGTAGAAGTGCTCGATCCAGCGGCCGCCCTGCTCGGCGGGGCGGACGGTGACGGAGCCGGCGAAGGCGCCGTCGACGAGGATGACGGAGCTGTGGCGGCTGGAGAAGCCCGCCCGCAGGCGCCGGCGGACCCGGTCGTCGTCGTAGCGGCCGAGGCGTTCGAGGTCGGCGCGCAGCACGACGGCCTTGAGTTCGGCGACGGGTTCGACGTCGGCGGCGGTGGCGGGGCGCAGGGTCCAGGCGGGGAGGCTGTTCACGGCCCGCAGTGTGGCAGCGGCCGCACCGGCCTGGCCAGCGGGTTTCGGGGGCCGGACGCCGGGGCGGGGCGTGCCGAGGGGGCCGGCGGGAAGGCGGGAAGGCCTCAGCGGGTGCCGAGGTCCAGGGCGGGGAAGGTGTAGTCGTCCCAGAGGGCGCGTTCGTCGTCGTGCGGGGCGTACTGGACGCCGGGGTTCAGGTCCCAGATCCGGGTGGCCCGCGCGTCGGCGGTGTAGGACGGCCAGCCCGGGTCGCCCTGGCGGGCGAAGGAGGCCCAGGCGTCGGCCATCCGCGCGGACAGCCGGGTGAGTTCGGGCCGCTGTGCGGCGACGGTCTGCGCGCCGCGCGGGATCGCGCCGAGGTCCAGTCCGCCGAAGACGAAGGGCAGATCCAGGGTGTGCATGGCGCCCAGGTTCTGGGCGGCGGGCAGGCCGGGGACGTAGGGCACGTGCCAGTCGAACTGGTAGACGTAGGTGGGCCGCCAGCGGGACTGGGCCTCGGCCAGGCGCAGGGTGGGGATCCGCTCGGTCTGGTCGGTGAGCATCGCGTTCACCACCCGGCCCTCGGTGGCCCCGGGGCGGTCGGCGGCGTACCGGTCGTACAGCTGCTGTTTGCGGTCGGCGAGCACCGGGGGCAGGTTGCGGTAGGCGCTCAGCGGGAGGTCCGGCAGCGTGGGGTCGAACAGCGCCCAGTAGTCGGTCTCGTTCTCGGTGGTGCCGGTCATCACGTCGACGTCGCGGGCGCTGCCGGCGGCGATCCGTTCGACGACCGGGCCGGGCACCAGCGCCCCGTCGATGGAGGGGCCGAAGAAGACCGCGGAGGACAGTCCGGAGAGCCCGTGCTGGACCTGTTCCTGGAGTTCGAGGACCTGTGGGGTGCTCAGCCGGTCGAGGTCCGCGACGGTGTGGATGCCGCCGGTGGCGAAGACCTTTCCGGCGGTGGCCCGCGCGGCGGCCGCGGTGTGCACCAGGTAGCCGGGCCCGCTCTCGACGATGGCGCGCTGGAAGAGCTGCTCGGGGTGGTCACCGGCCAGCAGGGCGCTGATCGAGATCGCGCCGGCCGACTGGCCGAAGACGGTGACGTTGCCCGGGTCGCCGCCGAAGGCGCCGATGTGCCGGCGCACCCAGGCCAGCGCGGCGCTCTCGTCGCGCAGCCCGTTGTTGCCCGAGCCGGCGTAGGACGGGTCGAGCGCGCCGAGTTCCGTCCAGCCCAGGATGCCGAGCCGGTAGTCCAGGTTCACCACGACGGCGTCGCCGCGCTCGGCCAGCAGGCCGCCGTCGAAGACGGGCTGGCCGGCGGCGCCGAGTTCGTCCGCGCCGCCGTGCAGGAAGACCATGACGGGTTTGCGGGCGCCGCCGCCGTGCGCCGACCACACGTTGAGGTACAGGCAGTCCTCGGTGCCGCCGCCGCCCGCGCTCAGGTCCTGCGGGCAGCCGGGGCGGGCCCGGGTGGCGCGCAGCGTTGCGGGCCAGGGTGCGGCCGGCTGCGGCGGGCGGAACCGGCGCTCGCCGGTGGGCGGCGCCGCGTACGGGACGCCCAGGTAGGCGCACCGGCCGTCCTGGGACACCCCTTGCAGGCGGCCGACGGAGGTCGCCGTACGGCAGCCGCCCGTCTCCCGGGCCTCGGCGGGGACGGCCGGCAGCAGGCCCAGCAGGGCCGCCGCCACACCGGCCAGTGCGAGCGGCCAGCGCGGGGGGACGGTTCGGCGGGCCTTTCCCGGCCGTCTTGCGCGCAGCCCCGCCCCGGGCCCTTCGCGCAGCCTTCCGCGCGCGGCCCCCCATGCTGCTCCGCGCACTGTCCCGCGCTTCGTCCCGTACACCACGGCGCACTCCCCTCGGCATCGTCGCGCCGCTCGTGCGGCCGCGACCCCGCCTCCAGCTTGCGCGGCCCGGCCCGGGGGTGTCGCCGCCGCACGGATGGAGTTCCGGGCCTCCACCCAGGGGTGGAGAGGGGCAATTGACGATCCGTCAGGAACGGGGGGTGCGGGTTCAGGACACCGGCCGGGAGTCGCCCCAGGCGCCCTCGAACTCCTCGCGGTAGACCTCCAGCAGGCCCTGCTCGCTGCCGCCGGGCTGCTGGCCGGCGCCGCCGCGCAGCACCAGGGCCGGGGACTCCATGCCCCGGGCGCGGCGCAGGTAGGGCTGGATGACGCCGAGGTCGCGGCTCTGGCGGCGGCCGCCGACCTGGCCGGTCGGGCGGGGGCCCTCGACGAGGTAGGCGGTGAAGCGCGGGGTCTCGTCGAAGACCCGGATCTCGAAGCCGCCCTGGTCGCGCAGCCGGGCCCGCACCCGGCGCACATGCATGATGTTCATCTCGATGGAGCGCGACAACTCACCGCGCCCGAGGCCGAGTTCGCGTTCGCGGCGGCGGACGGCGCTGCTCGCCGGGTTGAGGAAGAGCAGGCGGACCCGGCAGCCGTCGCCGGCCAGGCGCACCAGCCGCTTGCCGGTGTAGTTCTGGCAGAGCATGCCGAGGCCGATGCCGAGCGCGTCCAGGCGCCGGGCGCCGTCCAGCAGGTCCTCGACGGGCAGGTCGCGCTGGAGGCGGACGCGGTCGGCGTGCACGGCGACGACGTCCGCGTACCGGCCGGCCACCAGCGACTCGACGACGTCGGCGGGCACGCCGCCGGCGCCGCCGTCCAGGACGGCGAGCAGGCGGGCGGCGGCGCGTTCGGTCTGGGCGAGGACGGTCTGGGTGAGCACCCGGTTGCGGGAGACCACGTGCCGGGCCACCTCCAGTTCGTCCAGGGCGAGTTCGATCTCGCGCCGGTCGGACAGGTAGGGCTCGAAGCAGGGCCAGTGCTGGACCATCAGCTCGCGCAGCTGGGGCAGGGTGAGGAAGACCAGCGGGTCGTCGTCGGCCGGGTCGAGCAGGTAGCCCTTGCGGCGGCTGACCTCGCGGACGGCTCCGGCCCGGTGCGCCCACTCCTCGCCGGCGGGGCCGGCGGCGGCGGTGACCCAGTCCTCGCCGTGGGCGGGGGCGTAGATGGGGTGCAGCACCTCGTCGACGAGGGAGCGCAGCCGCTGCTCGACGAGGTTGAGCCAGACGTAGGCGCGGCCGGACATGCGGACCCGCTGGTAGGCGTCCTCCCATTCGGCGGCGGACCAGGCGAGGGCGGGGATCTCGACCGGGCCGCCCTGGGCGGGCACCAGGGGGCGGCCGGACAGGGTGGGGCGCATGACGACCGTGGGCGCCTCGCTGCGGGCGCCGCCCCGGTCGGGGCCGTCGGGCCCCGGGCCGCGGCCGCCGGCGGGGAACACCATGCGCCACCTCACCTGGTCTGCTGTTCTACGCTCCGCCCCTGCGCGGCTGATGGAGCGCCACCGGCCCGGGGGCGGCCGGACGATCAAGGGTACTGCCCGCCGCGAGCGGTGCGCAGCCGGATGGCCCCCGGGGCCCGGCACCACCACCAGGCCCACCCTTCACAGACCCGCGCCCATCGCAAGCCCCGCCCATCGCCGGCCCCGCCCGCCGCGAGCCAGGCCCCGCTTATCACAGGAATGCCGGCTGGACACCCGTTCGGGCGAACCGGCCGCACATGTCCCGGCCGCCGGGGGAAGGCTCGGGGAGTATGCGCACTGTGCCGTGCGTCACGGCGCGCGAGCGCCGCACATGCCCGGCCGCCCGGCCGGGAAGAGAGCGTCCGGGTCCGGGCGCGCTATCGGACTACACGTCAGTTTCCCTTGAGTGCAAGGAAGTTGAGGACTCATGCAGGTCTGGCCCGGTAAGCCCTACCCCCTCGGCGCCACCTACGACGGGGCCGGCACCAACTTCGCGGTGTTCTCCGAGAGTGCCGACCGGATCGAGCTGTGCCTGATCGACGAGGACGGCTCGGAGACGGCCGTCGAACTGCGCGAGACGGACGCCTTCGTCCGGCACGCCTACCTCCCCGGCGTCCAGCCCGGCCAGCGCTACGGCTTCCGCGTCCACGGCCCGTACAACCCCGGCCTCGGCCAGCGCCACAACAGCGCCAAACTGCTGCTGGACCCGTACGCCAAGGCGATGAGCGGGCACATCGACTGGGACGAGGCCGTCTACGGCTACCACTTCGGCGCGCCCGAGCGCCGCAACGACCTCGACTCCGCCCCGCACACCATGCACTCGGTCGTGATCAACCCGTACTTCGACTGGGGCACCGACCACCCGCCGCGCACCGACTACCACCGCACCGTCATCTACGAGGCGCACGTCAAGGGCCTCACCCGACTGCACCCGGGCATCCCCGAGGAGATCCGCGGCACCTACGCGGGCCTGGCCCACCCGGCAGTGATCGAGCACCTGGCCAAGCTCGGCGTCACCGCGATCGAGCTGATGCCGGTGCACCAGTTCGTCCGCGACCACCGGCTGCGCGACCTGGGCCTGTCCAACTACTGGGGCTACAACACCATCGGCTTCTTCGCCCCGCACTCCTCCTACGCCTCCAGCGGCGATCGGGGCCAGCAGGTGCAGGAGTTCAAGTCGATGGTCAAGGCGCTGCACGCGGCCGGGATCGAGGTGATCCTGGACGTCGTCTACAACCACACCGCCGAGGGCAACCACCTCGGGCCGACGCTGTCCCTGCGCGGGCTGGACAACGTCTCCTACTACCGCCTCGCCCGGGACCAGCGCTTCTACGAGGACACCACCGGCACCGGCAACAGCCTGCTGATGCGCAGCCCGCACGTGCTCCAGCTGATCATGGACTCGCTGCGCTACTGGGTCACCGAGATGCACGTCGACGGCTTCCGCTTCGACCTCGCCGCCACCCTGGCCCGGCAGTTCCACGAGGTCGACCGGCTCTCCTCCTTCTTCGACCTCGTCCAGCAGGACCCGGTGGTCTCCCAGGCCAAGCTGATCGCCGAACCCTGGGACCTCGGCGAGGGCGGCTACCAGGTCGGCAACTTCCCGCCGCTGTGGACCGAGTGGAACGGCATGTACCGGGACACCGTGCGCGACCTGTGGCGCGGCGAGACCGCCGCCCTCGCCGAGTTCGGCTCCCGGCTCACCGGCTCCTCCGACCTCTACCAGGACGACGGCCGCCGCCCCATCGCCTCCATCAACTTCGTGACCTGCCACGACGGTTTCACCCTGCGCGACCTCGTCTCCTACAACGACAAGCACAACGAGGCCAACGGCGAGGACAACCGCGACGGCGAGTCCTTCAACCGCTCCTGGAACTGCGGCGTCGAGGGCCCCGGCGCCGACCCGGCCGTCGAGGAGCTCAGAGCCCGCCAGCAGCGCAACCTCATCGCCACCCTGATGCTCTCCCAGGGCGTGCCGATGCTCTCCCACGGCGACGAACTCGGCCGCACCCAGCAGGGCAACAACAACGCCTACTGCCAGGACAACGAACTCACCTGGGTGCACTGGCCGGACGGCGACGGGCCCGAGGCGCGGCTGCTGGAGTTCACCCAGGGGATGATCTGGCTGCGCCGCGACCACCCGGTGTTCCGGCGGCGGCGCTTCTTCCACGGGCGGCCGGTCCCCGGGCGCCCCGGGCCGGGGACGCTCGCCGCCGGCGGCCGCCCCTCCGGCGGTCACGCCTCCGGCCGTCACCCCTCCGGCGGCCACCTCTCGGGCGGTCACCTCTCGGGCGGCTACGACTCCGGCGGCTACGACGACCTCACCGACATCGCCTGGTTCACCCCCGGCGGGGAGGAGATGACCAAGCGCAACTGGGGCGCCAGCTACGCCAAGTCGCTGACCGTCTTCCTCAACGGCTACGCCATCTCCGAGCCGGACCGGCGCGGCGGGCGGATCGTCGACGACTCCTTCCTGCTGATGTTCAACGCGCACTTCGAGCCGCTGGAGTTCACCCTGCCCGCCGACCACGGGCAGGAATGGCAGGTCGTGGTCGACACCGCACAGGCCCGGCTGCCCGCCCCGGGCGCGGGCGCGCGGGTCAAGGCCGGGGACGCGCTGTGGCTCACCGACCGCTCGCTGATGGTGCTCCAGCGGCCGGCCTGACACCCCGCGCTCACCTGTTCGGACCAGCAGCGGGTCTTGGCGGCGGGCTCCCCCGGGTACTCATGGACCTATGACCTCCGCCGCCGAGCCCGCACCGCCCCGCCCGGCCGCCGCCTCCCCCTCATCCGCCACCGCTACCGCCACGGCCCCCACGGCCAGCTACCGCCTCCAGCTGCAACCCGGCTTCACCCTCCACGACGCCGCCGCCGCCGTTCCCTACCTCGCCGCCCTCGGCGTCTCCCACCTGCACCTGTCCCCGCTGCTGGAGGCCGCCCCCGGCTCCACCCACGGCTACGACACCGTCGACCACGGCCGGGTCAGCGAGCAGCTCGGCGGCGAGGCCGCCCTGCGCGCGCTGGCCGCCGCCGCCCACCGGCACGGCCTGCGGCTGCTCGTCGACGTGGTGCCCAACCACATGGCGGTGCCCGTCCCCGAGCGGCTCAACCAGCCGCTGTGGCAGGTGCTGCGCGAGGGCCCCGACTCGCCGTACGCGCGCTGGTTCGACATCGACTGGGCGGCCCAGCCGGGCCCCGTCGACGCCCCCGCGCGCGGCCGGGTGCTGCTGCCGCTGCTCGGCGACCGACTTGGCGCCGTGCTGGACCAGCTGGTGGTGGACGGCGAGGTGCTGCGCTACCACGACCACGAGCTGCCGCTGCGGCCCGGCACCTCGGGGCTGCCGCTCGACGAGCTGCTCGCCCGCCAGTGGTACCGGCTCGCCTGGTGGCGGCTGGCCCGCACCGAACTGAACTACCGGCGCTTCTTCACCGTCAACGAGCTGATCGCCGTCCGGGTCGAGGAGCCCGAGGTGTTCGCCGCCACCCACGCCACCCTGCTGCGGCTGCACGCCGACGGCGTCGTCGACGGCTTCCGGATCGACCACCCCGACGGGCTCGCCGACCCGCGCGGCTACCTGCGCCGCCTCGCCGGCGCCACCGGCGGGGCGTACACCGTCGTCGAGAAGATCCTCACCGGCGACGAGCGGCTGCCCGCGGACTGGCCGGTCGCCGGGACGACCGGCTACGACGCGCTGCGCCGCATCGACGGCGTGCTCACCGACCACGCGGGCGCCTGCCGGCTGGCCGGGGCGTACGCGGCGTTCCTGACCGGCTCCGCGCCGGACGGCCAACCCTGCGCCGACCCCCACCCGGCGGTCGCCGCCGCCCGGCGCGGGCGGGCCGACATGACCGCGCCGCACGGCGAGCTGGCCGCCGAGGTCGACCGGCTGGTGCGGATCGCGCTGCGGATCGGCGCCGCCGAGCCCGCGCACTCCGACCACGCGCCCTGGCAGCTGCGCGCGGCGCTGCGGCGGCTGTTCACCGGCTACCCGGCGTACCGGCCGTACGCCCGGCCCGGGGAGCCGGTGCCGCCGGCCTCCGCCGAGCAGCTGCGCGCGGCGCTGGGCGGCTCGGCCGACCCGACGGACCGGCTGGTCGCCGCCCTGGCCCTCGGGGAGCTGGGGAGCGGGCCGCAGAAGGACGAGTTCTGCGAGCGCTTCGCGCAGACCGCCGCCGCCGTCGCCGCCAAGGGCGTCGAGGACACCGCCTTCTACCGGTGGAACGCGCTGCCCGGCCTCAACGAGGTCGGCGGCGAGCCCGGCCGGCCGGGGCTGCCCCCGGCCCGGTTCCACGACTGGTGCCGCTACCTGGAGCGCGCCTGGCCGCACAGCATGACCGTGCTGTCCACCCACGACACCAAGCGCAGCGCCGACGCCCGCGCCCGGCTCGCCGTCCTCGCCGAGCAGCCCGAGGCCTGGGCCGCCGAGGCCGCCGCCTGGTCCACCGCCGCCGGGCCCGGCCCCCGCGGCGATCACGACCGCGAAGGCCGCCACGACGGCGAAAGCGGCCCCGACCCCGGTACCCGCGACGGCGACTGGCTGCTCTGGCACACCCTCGTCGCCGCCTGGCCGATCGACCCCGACCGGCTCGTCGCCGCCCTCCTCAAGGCCGCCCGCGAGGCCAAGCTGCACACCTCCTGGACCACCCCCGACGCCCGCTTCGAGCAGGCGCTCACCGCGCGCGCCCGCGCCGTCCACACCAACCCCGGACTGCTGCCCCGGATCGAGGGCCTGGTGCACGCCCTCGCCCCGTACGCCCGCGCCAACACCCTCGCCGCCGCGCTGCTGCACCTCACCGTCCCGGGCGTGCCCGACCTCTACCAGGGCAGCGAGGAGCCGCTGTACACCCTCGTCGACCCGGACAACCGGGGCGTGGTGGACCTCGGCGCGCTCGCCGTCCGGCTCACCGACGCGGCCGCCCCGCGCCCCGGCGACCTCGCCCGCGAGAAGCTGCACCTCACCAGGGCGGCGCTGCACCTGCGGCGCGACCGCCCGCTCGGGCCCTACCGGCCGCTGAGCGCCGCCGGCCCCGCCGCCGACCACCTGCTGGCCTTCGCCCGCGGCGCCGACGTGGTCACCGCCGTCACCCGGCTCCCGTACGGGCTGGAGCGCGCCGGCGGCTGGCGCGGCACCGTCCTGGAGCTGCCCGAGGGCGGGCCCTGGACGGACCAGCTGACGCTGCGGGCCCACCCGGCGGGCCCGGTGCCCGTCGCGCGGCTGCTGGCGGACCGGCCGGTGGCGCTGCTGACGAGGAGGAGCTGAGCGTGCGGATCTACGAGGTGTGGGCGCCCCTGGCCACCGACCGGGTCGAGGTCGAGGTCGACGGCTCCGCCCATCCGCTGGCCCGGTGCCCGCAGCGCCCGGGCTGGTGGACCGGCGGCGCCCCGGCCGGCGACTACGCCTTCCGCCTCGACGGCGGGCCGCCACTGCCCGACCCGCGCTCCCCCTGGCAGCCGCACGGGCCCGACGGCCCCAGCCGCCCGGTCGACCACGCCGCGTTCCGCTGGTCGCAGACCGGCTGGCGCGGCCGCGCGCTGCCCGGCGCCGTGCTGTACGAGCTGCACATCGGCACCTTCACCCCCCGCGGCACCTTCGACGCCGCCGCCGAACACCTCGACCACCTCGTCGAGTTGGGCGTCGACTTCGTCGAACTGATGCCGGTCTGCCCGTTCCCCGGCCGGCACGGCTGGGGCTACGACGGGGTCTCGCCGTGGGCCGTGCACGAGCCGTACGGCGGGCCCGAAGGGCTGAAGCGCTTCGTCGACGCCGCCCACCGCAAGGGCCTCGGCGTGGTGCTGGACGTCGTCCACAACCACCTCGGCCCCTCCGGCAACCACCTTCCCGCGTACGGCCCGTACTTCACCGACCGGCACCACACGCCGTGGGGGGCGGCGGTCAACCTGGACGCCCCCGGCTCCGATGAGGTGCGCCGCTACCTGATCGGCAGCGCGCTCGGCTGGCTGCGCGACTACCGGATCGACGGCCTGCGGCTGGACGCCGTGCACGCCCTCGCGGACGACCGGGCCGTCCACTTCCTGGAGGAACTGTCCCACCAGGTCGATAAGTTGGCCGTCGCGACCAACCGCCCGCTGTTCCTGATCGCCGAATCCGACCTCAACACCCCGCACACCACCGCCCCGCGCGCGGCCGGCGGCCAGGGCCTCACCGCGCAGTGGAGCGACGACTTCCACCACGCCCTGCACTGCGCGCTCACCGGCGAATCCCAGGGCTACTACGGCGACTTCGCGCGCCACCCGCTCGCCGCCCTCGCCAAGACGCTCACCCGCGGCTTCTTCCACGACGGCACCTGGTCCGGCTTCCGCGGCCGCGGCCACGGCCGCCCCTTCCCGCCGGACGGCGGACACCGGCTGCTCGGCTACCTCCAGACCCACGACCAGATCGGCAACCGGGCCCTCGGGGACCGCATCTCCACCTGCCTCACCACCGGCCGGCTCGCCTGCGGCGCCGCGCTGGTGCTCACCTCGCCGTTCACCCCGATGCTGTTCATGGGCGAGGAGTGGGGCGCGGCCACCCCCTGGCAGTACTTCACCGACCACACCGACCCGCAGCTCGCCGAGGCCGTCCGGCAGGGCAGGCGCCGGGAGTTCACCGACCACGGCTGGGCCGCCGAGTCCGTCCCCGACCCGCAGGAGCCCGCCACCATCCTGCGCTCCGTCCTCGACTGGACCGAACCCCGGCGCGCCCCGCACGCCGAACTCCTCACCTGGCACCGGACGTTGATCCGGCTGCGCCGCGACCGGCCGGAGCTGTCCGACCCCGGCCTCGGCGCGGTACGGGTGGCCTACGACGAGGCGGCGCGCTGGCTGGTGGTGCACCGGGGACCGTACCGGATCGCCGTCAACCTCGGCCCCACCGAAGCCGCCCTGCCACTGGACGGGACCGGGCGCGAACTGGTCGCGGCCTTCGGGACGGCGGCACTGGACGGGACGGCGGTACGGCTGGGGGCGGACGCGGTGGCCATCGTCGCGGTGGCGGTCGACGCGGTGGCGGTCGGCGCGGTCTGACCCGCCACGCGCGTCACCAGAGGAAGGTGCCGATCCGCTCCCGCAGCGAGGCCGCGTCCAAGCCGTAGGCGCTCAGGTGCTCCGCGATCGAGCCGTAGTGCCGGTGCTCCTCGCGCGGCACGCCCAGGCCCAGCACCCGGTGCGGGCGGTCGGCCAGGGCGGCGTGCGCCTCGTTCGCCGAGGTGCCCGCCAGGTACGGCTCCACCAGCACCACGTCCGCCCGCTCCCCCACCGCCGCCCGCAGCCCGGCCGCGTCGAAGGGGCGCACCGTCGCCGCGTACAGCACGGTGGCGTCCAGGCCCTCGGTGGCCGCGAGCACCGCGTCCAGCATCGGCCCGACCGCGAGGACCACGCCGCGCGAGCCCTGCCGCACAGTGGTGAACCGGCCCGCCTCGACCGGCAGGGCCTGCGCGTTCTGGTGCGCCGAGAGGCGGACGTAGACGTTGCGGTCGCCGTCCGCGACGGCGTGGCGCAGCAACTGCTCGGCCTCGTCCGGGTGGCCCGGCACGTGGACCGTCCAGTCCGGCAGGGTGTCCAGCAGGGCGACGTCGCCCGGGGACATGTGGGTGCGGCCGCCGGCCGGCCAGTCGTAGGAGCCGGCCGCGCTCACCAGGACGGCGCCGACGCCCTGGTGGACGAGGTCCAACTTGACCTGCTCAAAAGGCCGTTCGATCAGGAAGCTGGCGAAGGTGTGGGCGATCGGACGCATCCCGGTCAGCGCCAGGCCGCCGGCCGCGCCGATCAGCAGCTGCTCGCGGATGCCGACGTTGACCACCCGGTCCGGGTGGCGCTGCTGGGCCGGGGCGAAGGCGGCCGCGGTGATGTCGGCGAGCACCACGGCCAGCCGGGGGTCCTCGTCCAGCAGGCGGCTGGTGACGTCGATGAAGCGGTCGCGCATGGTGTCCATCGGTGAAGTGCCTTTCGGTGCGTGCTGGTTGGCGCGTGCGTGGGGGTTCGCGGGCCCAGGAGGCCTCGGGCTCAGGAGTCCTTGGGCTCGACCCGGGCGACCACCACGTGCGGGCGGCCCGGGTGCTCGGCGGTGTAGGCGCGGTACAGCGCCTCGTGGTCGCGGCCGTCCACCGTCGCGGTGGACCAGCCCTCGGCCGCGAACCGGGCCGCGATGCCGCCGTGCCAGCCGTGCGTGGCCGAGGAGTTGTCGATCACCACCACGTGCAGCCGCTCCAGCCCGTACGCACCGGCGAAGGCCACCGCCTCGTGGTTGGAGCCCTCGTCGAACTCGGCGTCGCCGACCAGCACCCACACCGCCGGGTCGGTCAGGCCCTGCGCCCGAAGCCCGAGCGCCGTGCCGACGCCCAGCGGCAGGCCGTGCCCGAGCGAGCCGGAGGCGATCTCCACCCCGGGGACGAGCATCCGGTCCGGGTGGTGGCCGAGCGGAGAGTCGTAGCCGCCGAAGCTCGGCAGCACCCCGGGGTCGATGAAGCCCTTGGCCGCGAGCACCGCGTAGTACGCCATCGGGCCGTGGCCCTTGGAGAGCAGGAAGCGGTCCCGGTCCTGCGCCTCGGCCCGCTCCGGGCTCACCCGCAGGACCCGGT
Source organism: Kitasatospora sp. NPDC059803 (assembly GCF_042732255.1). Classification (NCBI taxonomy): domain Bacteria; kingdom Bacillati; phylum Actinomycetota; class Actinomycetes; order Kitasatosporales; family Streptomycetaceae; genus Kitasatospora; species Kitasatospora sp. NPDC059803. The sequence continues at coordinate 25,384 of NZ_JBHWIJ010000055.1, forward strand.
CGTACAGCACCCAGAGCGCGTCCAGGGTGGAGGTGGCGGCCGGGCCGTGCTTCTCGTCGCCGGTCATCAGGCCCATCAGCGCCGACAGGTCCTCGAAGCGGGTGGTTTCCGCGAGGTCCGCGGTTGCGTTCGTCGTCATGACCACGATGGTGCAACTTAAAGTCGACTTGAGGTCAAGCGGCTAGAGTGGGTGCCCATGACCGCGACCCCGGACCACGGCCGAGCACCCGGCCCGCACCGCGACGACCTGCTCACCATCGGCCAACTCGGCCGCCGCAGCGGCCTCGCCGCCTCCGCCCTGCGCTACTACGAGAGCCTCGGCCTCATCCACGCCACCCGCACCGCCGGCGGCCAGCGCCGCTACCCCCGCGGCACGCTGCGCCGGATCGCCTTCGTCCGCGCCGCCCAGCGCGTCGGACTCTCCCTCGACGAGGCCCGCGTCGCCCTCGACCGGCTCCCCGAGCGCCCCGCCCCCAGCGGCGCCGAGTGGGACCGGGTCGCCGAATCCTGGCAGAGCCGCATCGACGAGCAGATCGCCGAGCTCCAGCGCCTCAAGGCCAAACTGACCGGCTGCATCGGCTGCGGCTGCCTCTCCCTCTCCCGCTGCTCCCTCTACAACGCCGCCGACCGCGCCGCCGACACCGGCCCCGGCGCCCGCTACCTCCTCACCCGCGACCCGGCCGGCGGCCCGGAACCCCTCTCCCCCGCCGCCACCGACGCCTGCGGGCCCCACTGAACCGCTCCGGCGCGGGGCGCTTCCCTCATCCCGACCCACCTCGGCGGGAGTTGAAGCCCTCCGCGCGGACGCTGGACGCCCTCGCGGAGGAGTGGTTCGGGATCGCCTAGGTCCGGTCGGAAAGCGGCCGGGGGTCGGTGCGCAGCAGGCTGTAGCGGACCACGTCACGCCACTGGCCATCCCGGAAGCCCATGCTGCGCTGGACGCCCTCACGGACGAAGCCGCACTTCTCCAGCGCGCGCTGCTCGGCGAGGTTGGTGTCCTCGGTGTCCGCCTCCAGCCGCATCACCACGGTGTGGGCGAACAGGTAGTCCACCAGCAGTTGTTGGGCCCGCGTGCCGATGCCCCGGCCGCGCGCCTCCGGGCGGATCATGATGCCGAGGTTCCAGTACGGCGCCAGGTCCGGCCGGCCGACCTGCCGCCAGGCGACGAACCCGGCGAACTCGCCCCCGGACAGCACCGCGAGCATCGACTGCTCGGGCGCCAGCAGGCCGTTCTCCGCCCAGAGACGCCGGGTCCGCCCGGGGTCGCGCCACCCGAACCACTGGAACGGGCCCGACGCCCTGGGGTCGTTCAGCAGTGCTTCGAGCGGGGCGAGGTCGGCTTCGCCGATCGGTCTGAGGGACACCGGTGCATCGTTCATGCAGGGCCCAACGGTCCGTGACCGGGCCCGGGTTCCCCACGGCGCGCGCCTTCAGGCGGTGATCGACCGGGCGAGCCGGAAGCCGACGTCGTCGATCCGCAGGGTGGGGTGGCTGCGGCGGCGGACGGAGGCGCGGCAGCTCCAGTGCTCGTCGAACCAGCCGCCGCCGCGCAGCACGCGGTAGCCGCCGTACACCTCGGCGTCGTACACGTCCCAGCACCACTCCCACACGTTGCCGAGCAGGTCGTACAGGCCGAAGCCGTTGGGGCGCAGGCCGCCCACCGGGTGCGGGCGCTCGTCCGAGTTGCCGCGGTGCCACGCGATCTCGTCGAGCGGCCCGTAGCGGGGGCCGTCCGTTCCGGCGCGGCAGGCGTGCTCCCACTCGGCCTCGGTGGGCAGCCGGTAGCCGTCGGCGGCGCGGTCCCAGGTGGCGGACTCGCCGTCGAGCCGGTAGGCCGGCGCCAGCCCGTCCCGCCGGGACAGTTCGTTGCAGTAGCGGACGGCGTCGTACCAGGAGACGCTGTCGGCGGGGAGCCGGTCGCCGGCCCCGGCGCCGTACTGCTCGCGGGTGACCGGACAGGCCGCCAGCTCGTAGGGGGCGAGCTCGACGGTCCAGCTCCGCTGCGTACGGCGGTCCGACAGCGTGACGCGGCCGGGCGGGACGGCGATCAGGTCGGTTCGGGTGCTCGCATCCATGGGCCGCGATCCTAGCCCGTGGGATGATCAATGTCCTTTCCGCTCTTCACACCTGACGATCAGGAGTGGCACCGCCATGAGTTCCGTCCCGCCGGACCCTTCGACTCTCCACCCGGTGGCCGGGCAGCCGCGCGTGGTGCTCCTCAAGCCGTTGGTGACGTCCCCGCTGATCGACGTCGGCGACTACTCCTACTACGACGACCCGGACGACGCGACCGCGTTCGAGACGCGCAACGTGCTCTACCACTACGGCCCGGAGCGGCTGGTCATCGGGAAGTTCTGCGCGCTGGGTACGGGGGTCCGGTTCATCATGAACGGGGCGAACCACCGCATGGACGGCCCCTCGACCTTCCCGTTCCCCATCATGGGCGGAAGCTGGGCCGAGCACTTCGACCTGGTCACCGGCCTCGCCGGCCGCGGGGACACGGTGGTCGGCAACGACGTCTGGATCGGCTACGGCACCATGGTGATGCCCGGCGTGCGCATCGGCCACGGCGCGATCATCGCCTCCGGCGCCGTCGTCGTCGACGACGTCCCCGACTACGGGATCGTCGGCGGCAACCCGGCCAAGCTCATCCGCACCCGCTACGCCGAGGCGGACATCGCCCGCCTGCTCGCCCTCGCCTGGTGGAACTGGCCGACCGACCACCTCACCCGCCACCTGCGCACCGTCATGTCCGGCACCGTCGACGACCTCGAAGCGGCCGCGCCGGGACGGTGACGCCCTGGCGCTCGCCGCCGGGCCCCCTGGCGCCCGCCACGCGCCGGCCCGAGGATGGTGTCCGTCCGTACGAAGGCCGGCGAAAGGCGACGACGATGGCGGGTACGAAGGTCAGCACGGTCGTGGAGGCTCCGGCCGAACAGGTGTGGGAGCTGCTGGGGGACTTCCACAACCTCGGCGGCTGGCACCCGGGCCTGCCGGCCAGCAGCCTCGGCAACGAGCTGACGGGCAACGCGATCGGGTCGGTCCGGGTGTTCGAGATCGACGGCGCTGCGCTGCGCGAGACGCTGCTCGCCTACGACGAGGACGCCCGCAGCTACACCTACAGCTTCCCCGAAGGGGCGTTCGAGCTGTACGGCTACCGGGCTACGCTGCGGGTCACCCCGGTCACCGCGCTCGACGCCAGCTTCGTGGAGTGGGGCGCCACGTACGACGTCGAGGCCGAGCACCGCAAGGACTCCGCCGACCGCCTCCACGGGGTGTTCACGGCCGGCCTGGCGGCGCTGCGCGAGCGGTTCGCCGGCTGACGGCGGCGGGCCGTCCGGGAGTTCAGCGCCCCATCACCGCGTAGAGCGCGACCAGCGACCAGCCCAGCAGCGACAGCACCCCCACGGTCCACCCGAGGACGGCCGCCGTCTGGCCGTACTCGGGGCCGCGGGCGCGCTGGAACGCGGCCACCAGCGCGGGGATCGCGGCGACCGGCAGGAACAGGAAGGCCGCCAGCATGAGCCACGCGCCGAACCCGATCACGAACCAGATGCCCACGAACAGCAGCGGCACCGAGGCGACCGCCACCACCGCGCCCGCCGCCGCACAGGCGATCCGGAACGGGCCGCGCTCCCGGTAGCACACCGGCACGGCGGCGGCCGCAGCGCTGACCAGCGCGATCACGTGCAGGAACGAGAACGAGCCGCCCAGGCCGAACGCCACCACCACGAGCGCCAGCGGGAGCAGGCACACCGCGGCCGCCAGCCCCGCCAGCACCCTCGCACTCCCCGGCACCACGGCCACGGCTCCCCCTTGCGCCCACTTATTTGAACGCGTTCAAAGCTAGCACGCAGCACGCCGGGAGGAGCGGCAGGGCCGGCCCGTCGCGCGACGGCTCACCATTCGCCTCCGGGGGGCGTCCAGCCGAGACGCAGGTGGTGGAGGGAGTCGGGGAGAACGACAGGGAGGTCGAGCGGGCCCGCACTGGCGAGGTAGCCGGCGACGAAGCGGTCCGCGGACGGGCCTGTGAGGTAGCGCTCGAACCACAGCCACTGGGGACGGCTCATGGGCTGGAACTGGAGGGAACGCCAGAGGGCGTCGAGCGCCTTGGGGAGGAGGGCGTAGATCGTCGGCGGCATCAGACCGCCGGTGATCTCGGCGGTGACCAGGCGGTCCTCGTTCACGCCACACGCTCCACGGGGGCGGAGGAGGCGGCAGCGGAACCGATCTCCGACCACACGATCTTGCCGATGGGCACGCGCGGGCAGCAACCCCAGCGCTCGGACAGGAGCTTGACGAGGAGAAGGCCCCGCCCGGACTCGTCATCGGCGGACGCAGGGCGAAGGAGCGGCGCGCGGTCACGGCGCGCGTCGTGCACCTCGATGCGCAGTCGCGAGGGGATGAGGGAGAGGGAGAGCCACAGCCGGTTGCCGATCGGAGTGCCATGCACGACGGCATTGGTGACGAGCTCGGAGACCACCAACAGACCGGAGTCCGCGAAGAGTTCACCGGCGGGGGTCGAGTCGAGGAGCCGCAAGAGCGCCTGCCGGGCCTTCGCCGGCGACCGCCGACTGCGCAGCAGCCAGCAGCTGGACACGAACTCGGGGGGATTGTCAGGCGATTCGAACATGGCGAAGCCACCTTCGGGAGCGAGTGGAGAAGATCCAAGGCCGAGCTGCCGACTCTGCGAGCGCCCGGCGCAATGCATCGGAAAGCAAGCCCGCAGACCGCACAGGACGTTCACGGTCGGCTAGCTTTCCATCACTCACAGCATGGATCACATCACATCCGCGGCGCAAGGTGAGCTTGACAAATATGAAAACTTTCAGATCTCAGGGCAAGGTCCGGCCCCTAGACTCACGCGGGTGGTGGCGAACCATCACACAGGGCATGCACACTGGATGCCGAGAGGTCTGAAGGGGTTACGTCTATGGCAGTTGCAGTGCCAGCAGTGCGCTACCGCCGCATTGCAGCCGAGCTCAGAAGGCTCCGCGAGCTCAAGAACCTGTCGGCAGAGGAAGTGGCCGCCCAAGTCGACGGCGTCAACCTCGTGAAGCTGTCCCGCTACGAGAACGCCCGGGTCCAACTCAAGCCGGATGTCGTTCAGAAGCTCCTCGACTTCTACGAGTGCGATCCGGAGCTCAAGGAAGTCCTCGTCGAGATCCTTCGTGACCGGCATCGGCCCGGCTGGGTAGCCGGCCTCGAACAGCTGAACCCGCTCTACCACGACCTGATCCGCTTGGAAGAGACGGCTATCGGCAACAAGTCGTATGAGTCGGCCTACATCCCCGGACTGCTGCAGACGCGCCGCTATGCACACGCCATCATCTCCAGCGGCGTCTTCAAGACACCCAGTGTTGAGGCTCGTGTCGATGTGCGAATCAACCGTCAGTCAGTGCTCACTCGCGCGGAGAATCCGCTGAAACTCTGGGCTGTCATCCACGAGTCCGCCCTGACCATGAAGGCGGCAGAGGGCGTGATGGCCGATCAGCTCGACAAGTTGATCCAGTGGAGTGGCCTCCCGAACATCAGCATCCAGGTCATGCCGGCATTCGCCCCACCTCACCCCGGCATGAACGGACCGTTCACCCTCCTGGAGTTTCGGCAACGAGATCTCGACCTCGCACTGCTCAGCGACATGCTCGCCAGCAACTGGGTGGAGAAGCCGGAGCACGTAGATGTCTACCGAACAGCCTTCGGCGAGATCATGGCGACAGCCCTTGGCCTCGACGAATCCCTCAACGTCATCCGAGAGAAGAGAGACCAGCTCAAGTGACCCACTACCCCGTCGCATCTGCACTGCCGGTGAACTGGTCGAAGGCTACCGCCAGCAACCCAAACGAGAACTGCGTCGAAGTAGCCGACGGCTTCACCGGCGTCGTCCCGGTCCGCGACAGCAAGGACCCGCACGGCCCGGCCCTCAGCTTCAGCCCCGAGGCCTGGCAGTCCTTCATCGCCGCCGTCCAGGCGGGCGAGCTCCCGGCAGCTCGCTAGCCTCAACTGTCCTGGGCGGCCCCATGCCGAGCACGGGGCCGCCCCCGGATTGACGTCCACACCCGGTCCACGACACCGTTCCAAGTGCATCGACTCGCGCTCCCAGCCTTCTTCCAGCGGCCTGCCAGCCTCTCATCGACTTCTCATCCGGCACCCCTAGCCTCCGCCAGATGAACGTCTCCCTGCTCGGCGGCTGGTTCCCCTGGGCCGTCCAGGCCGTGGCCCTCGCCCTGTTCCTGGCCGCGCTCGGCTGGCGGGACCGGGTCTGGCGGCTGAAGTGGGGCCCGGTCGCCCTCGGGACGGCGCTGCTGCTCACCGCCCTCGCCGCCGTCGGCGTGCTCACGCTCGCCGGGATCACCGATCCGATCCCGTTCGGGGTGTGGCTGTGGGGCGGGGTCGCGGTCGCGGCGGTCAGCGCGCTCGGGTTCGGCTGGCGCGGCGCCCGCTGGTGGCGCCGGGCGCTCGCGCCGCCGGCCGCGCTGCTCGCCCTGTTCTGCGCCGCCAACAGCGTGAACATCGCCACCGGCTACTACCCGACCCTCGACGACGCGATCGGTGAACTGAGCGGGCAGCCGCTGCCGGAGCAGATCACGCTCGCCGAACTCGGCTCCCTGCACGGGAAGACGAAGACCGGCCGCATCGTCCAGGTGGACATCCCGAGCACGGCCAGCGGCTTCACCCACCGCCAGGAGCTCGTCTACCTGCCGCCCGCGTGGTTCCGCAGCCAGAACCGGCCGAAGCTGCCGGCGCTGGAGCTGATCGGCGGCGAGTTCGCCGCGCCCGACAACTGGATCCGCTCCGGCAACGCCGTGAGGACCGCGGACGACTTCGCCGCCAAGCACAACGGTTTCGCGCCGATCCTCGTCTTCGTCGACGCGACCGGCGGCTTCCGGGTCGACACCGAGTGCGTCGACGGCCCGCACGGCAACTCCGAGAGCCACCTGCTCAAGGACGTCCCGCCGTTCGTCCAGAAGACCTTCAACGCCGCCACCGACCCGCACAAGTGGGGTGTGGCCGGCTGGTCCATGGGCGGCACCTGCGCCGTCGACCTCACCGTCGAACACCCCAACGTCTTCACCCACTTCGGCGACTTCTCCGGCGACAAGGGCCCCTCCACCGGCGACAAGGACCACACCGTCCAGGAGCTGTACGGCGGCGACGCGGCCGCCTGGGCCGCCCACGACCCGCTGACCGTCCTCGCCCACCACCCCAAGTACCAGGGCGTCTCCGGCTACTTCGGGCAGGGCGACGAGGAGCACGGCCAGATCGAGTCCGCCAGGGCCCTCAACGACGCCGCCCGGAAGGACGGCATCCGCACCACCACCGCCGTCGGCTCCGGCAAGCACACCTGGCAGACCGGCGCCGCCACCTTCGCCCAGGCCCTCCCCTGGCTCGCCCAGCAGCTCGGCGTCCCCGGCACCCACGCCTGATCCGCCACCGGTCCGGGGGCGCACCGTGCCGGGCCGGGCCAGGCGGGCCGCCCGGCGGGAGGGCGGCGGATCCGGTCGGGGGAAAGCCTTGGCATCAGTCGTCCGCCGCGACCGGCCGCGGGCCCGCACGGGCGGGGGGGGCGGGGGGGGGGGCGGGCGGCCCACCCCCCCCCCCCCCGGGGGGTCCCGGGCCACGGGCCGGGTCGGCGGCGGGGCGAGGGCGCGGGGGCCGGCC
>NZ_JBHWIJ010000055.1:33055-36636 GCF_042732255.1 Kitasatospora sp. NPDC059803
TCCGGGTAACACCCCCACTCCACACCCGCGAGGCCCCGGCCGCGGGCCCGCCCGGGGGGGCCGGCGGGGGCTGCGGCCGACCGGCAAACCCCCGCCCGACAGGGGGAATCCGCGACCGCGCGCCGTCTCGCCGACCGGTCGGGCGCCGAGGGCCCGCCATACCTTCCGACACGCCCGCACACACGTTCACCACCAACGCCCCCGCAGCGGCCGGGGAAGGCGGCCTACCCGCCGGTATCCCGCTTTGCTCCCGGCGGCCCGGTGGCATAAGTTTCGACCGCCGTCGACGCAGCCGACCCCGACCGCCCCTCGGAACAGAGGAGCGCAGCGGGCCGGCGGCCGGGCGGCAGAACGTACGGGGGAAGGGAACAGCCATGCCGAGTGCCGGCATCCGCGAGGCGACCGGGCAACGGGAACGGGCGGACGGCGCCGCGCACACACGGCCCGGGACCACCGCGGGCCCGGCCCCGGGCCACTCGGCCCGCTCGGGCCGCTGACCCGGCGCCACGCCCCGACCACCACCACAGAACCACCACAGACGGCCCCGCGCACCGCCGAGGCGGCGCACGGGGCGGACGGCAGGTCGGCCCGTCCGGCACAGGGGACCGGACGGACCGACCGCCGCACCAGCACAAAAACCAAAGGGTCAGAGGCCGAGGCTGCTGAGCGCGGTGGTCCAGTCGGTCACGATGGCGCTGCGGGCGTCGTCGAGGCCGACCGTGCCCTTGCAGACCGCGTTCTTCAGCTTGGTCTCGACGCCGTCCTTGCCGGTCGCGGTCTGGCTGCCGTAGCGGGGCTCGGGCCAGAGGTTGCGCGGGTCGCGCGGGGCGCCGCCGAGCTCCAGCGGGACGAAGTGGTCCTCCTCGTAGTCGGACAGGTTGGTGTCCACGTAGCCGTACTGCGCGATCTGCTGCGCCTTCAGCGCGTTGGTGTAGCTGGTCGGCGGGCGGACGGTGGAGGTCCAGCCGGAGACGCAAATGGTCTGGCCGATGGTGGCCTGGGTGACGTCCGGGTTGTAGGCGCCCGGCGTGCAGGACGGGTCGGGCAGCGGCAGGTAGGCCTGCGAACAACTCGCCGCGAGCGGACGGATCTTGACGGGTGAGCCCTTCGCGGGGGCGGCCTGCGCGGTGCCGGCCGCGAGCCCGGCGGCGGCGAGGGCGGCCGCCGCGGCGACGACGGTGAGACGCTGACGGAGCATCATGTGGGGAGATCTCCTAGGCCTTGCCCGGCCTCTCGCCGGACGACTGTGCCCATGACAGCACCACCGAAGCGGCCACCGTCAGTCCCAGGACGTGAACGACCGGTGATCGCGTCTCCACAAACACCGCGGGCGCCCGGCGCGATCCGGGGCGCGGGCTCAGGGCGTGCCCGACAGCAGCCGCGCCAGCAGCGCGGCCGGCCCCTCCGGCAGGCTGCCGTGCACCAGTTCGGTGCGGTGCACCAGCCGCGGGGCGGCGATCGGCGCGGACGCGACGCCGGGCGCCCCGGCGAGGACGGACGCCGGGAGGAGGCTGAGCCCGTGTCCGGTGGCGACCAGGGCGAGCAGCCCGTGCACGTCGGTGCCCCGGTAGCGGGTGGCGGGGCGGAAGCCGTCGACGCCGGCGGCGGCGCGCAGCCGGGCGGCGGTCGGGGTGAGGTCGGGGGCGTCGAGCCAGCGGGCGGCGGAGAGGTCGGCGAGCGCGACGCCGGTGCGGCCCGCGAGGGGGTGGCCGGCCGGGAGGGCGACGGCGACGGGCTGCTCGTCGACGGCGACGGTGGTGAGCGGGCCGACGTCGGGCAGCGCCAGCGGGTCGCTGGGGGCGGCGAGGCCGTCGATCAGGGCGAGGTCGACCTCGCCGGTGGCGACCTGGGCGGGCAGCGCGTCCTGGGCGAGGACCCGGACGACGAGGTCGGCCGCCGGGTGGGCCCGGCGCACCTCGCCGAGTGCGCGCCCCAGGGTCGCTCCGACTGCCAGCGGGGTGGCGCCGAGCACCAGCCGAGCGCTCGGGGCGCCGGCCAGGCGTGCGACGTCGGCGCGCGCCGCCTCCAGTCGGACCAGCAGGGGCGCCGCGTGCTCCAGCAGCCGCAGGCCGGCCTCGGTCGGGCCGACCGGGCGGCGGCTGAGCAGGCCGGTCCCGAGGTCGGCCTCCAGGGCGGCGATCTGCTGGGAGACCGCGGACTGGGTGTAGCCGAGTTCCCGCGCGGCCTCGGAGAAGGAGCCGAGGCGGGTGACGGTGACGAAGGTGCGCAGCTGCTGCGGATCCACGGCAGTCATCAACTCTTCTGATCGATGGGTAAGAAATCATCGTTGGCGCTGATCTCGGGTGCGGGGTCAGGATAGTCCCATGACCTACCTCACCCCGCGGATCGCCCTGGTCGGCGACCGCTCCCCCGCCGTCCGCTCGCACGCCCGCATCCCCGGGCTGCTCGACGCCCTCGCCGAGCGCGAGCAGCTCGTCCTGGACGCCTACTGGATCCCCACCGAGGACGCCGGGGCGCCCGGCGCCCTGGACGGCTTCGACGCCGTCTGGCTGCTCCCCGGCAGCCCCTACCGCAGCGAGGCGGGCGCGCTGGCCGCCGTCCGGACCGCCCGCGAGCGCGGCATCCCCTTCCTCGGCACCTGCGCCGGGTTCCAGCACGCGGTGCTGGAGTACGCCCGCAACGTCTGCGGCCTCGGCGGGGCCGTCCACGGCGAGGAGCACCCGGAGCGGGACGAGCAGGTGATCGTGCCGCTGGCCTGCTCCCTGGTCGGCCACGAGGGCGCGGTCGCGATCACCCCCGGCACGCTCGCCGAGCGCGTCCTCGGCACCACCCGCACCCTGGAGCGCTACCACTGCGCGTACGGCCTCAACACCGATTACCTGGACCGACTGCGCGCGCACGGGCTGCGGTTCAGCGGCGCGGACGGCGCGGGCGAGGTGCGCGTCCTGGAACTGCCGGGCCACCCGTTCTTCCTCGCCTCGCTGTTCCAGCCGGAGCTGTCCGGCGACGGCACCCGGGCGCACGCCATGATCCGCGCGCTGGCCGGCGCCGCCGTCGCCCACGCGGCGGGATCGTCGGCCTCGACCGACCGAACGGCCACCGACCCGACCGCCACCGACCCGGGCACCGACCCGGGCACCACCACTCTGGAGGCCACCGCATGACCGCCACCGAGATCGCCGGAGTCCGGATCCCCGACAGCCGCCTCGCCACCGAGGCCACCGAGCTGGTCCGGGACGCCACCACCGAGCTGCTGTACCACCACTCCCGCCGGGTCTACCTGTTCGGCGCCCTCCAGGGCCGCCGCCGGGGGCTCGACTTCGATCCCGAACTGCTGTACCTGGCCGCGATGTTCCACGATCTCGGCCTGGGCCCCGAGCACCACGCCTCCGGTCGGCGCTTCGAGGTGGACGGCGCCGAGGCCGCCGCCGCGTTCCTGCGCGGGCACGGGGTGGACGAGCGGCGGGTGCGCCTGGTGTGGGAGGCGATCGCCCTGCACACCACGCCCGGCATCCCGGAGTTCCTGGAGCCGGAGATCGCGCTGACCACCGCCGGGGTGGAGCTGGACGTGCTCGGCATCGGGTACGCGGACCTCGCCGCCGCCGAGCCCGACCCCGGGG